>NZ_WWCX01000016.1:0-98887 GCF_009857655.1 Duganella vulcania | reverse complement strand
CCAGCAGCGCCGGCAGCAGCGCCAGCGTCAGGAAGCCGTGCGCCACCGTCGCGCCGTACGGCGACTCGCGCGCGGCCCGCTCGGCGTCGGTGTGGATCCCCGGGAGCGCGCCGGCGGCGTCGGCGAATTCGGGGCCGAATTCGGCCACGATGGCCGGCATCGCGGCGCCGCCGGGCGCGGTCAGGCTGTGGGCGATCTGGTCGGTGTCGACGATGCTGGCGCCGCGCGCGGCGAACAGGTCGGCCACCGTGCTCTTGCCGCTGCCGATGCCGCCGGTCAGGCCGATGGAGAAGGGCAGTGTGGTCATTGGTGGCTTACAGGTAGGGATAGAAGTTGCGGGTGAATGCCATGATCGGGTCGCGGTACAGGAACACGATCAGGCCGGCGGCCGCCAGGTAGGGGCCGAACGGGATCTGGTAGTCGAAGCCGCGGCGGTTGGCGACCATCAGCCCGATGCCGATCACCGAGCCCACCAGCGAGGACATCAGCACGATGGCCGGCAGCATCGCCCAGCCCATCCACGCGCCCAGCGCGGCCAGCAGCTTGAAGTCACCATAGCCCATGCCGTCGCGGTGACGCACCAGTTTATACAGCAAATTGACGGACCACAGCGCCATGTAGCCGGCCACCGCGCCGATGACGGCGTCGCGCAGCGGGACGAAGGTGCCGTCGATGTTCATGATCAGGCCGGCCCAGATCAGCGGGTAGGTCAAGTCGTCCGGCAGCATCTGGGTGTCGAAGTCGATGAAGGTCATGGCGATCAGCAGGTACAGGAACAGCAGGCCGGACAGGCCGGCCCAGCCGCTGCCGAAGTGCCACACCACCACCGCCGACAGCGCCGCCGTCAGCAATTCGATGGCGGGGTAGCGGGCCGAGATCGGCGCCTTGCAGTTGCTGCACTTGCCGCGCAGGACCAGGTAGCTGAGCACCGGGATGTTCTCCAGCGCGGTGATCTGGTGCTGGCAGTGCGGGCAGGCCGAGCGCGGCACCATCAGGTTGTAGCGGTCGGTGTGCGGCTCGTCCTTGCCGGCCTCGACGGCGCAATAGTTGTCCGACTCGCGCTGCATCATCTTTGGCAGCCGGTGGATCACCACGTTCAGGAAGCTGCCGAACAGCAGGCCGAACAGGCCGGCGATCAGGCTGACGGCGAGTTGGCCCGCGGGCGCAAACAACAGGGTCGGTTCAAGCATGGAAGGTCAGGCCGCGTAGATAGTCACAGAGGCCCATATTAAAGCATTGCAGCAACATTGCGGTCGGTTTTTCAGGCATCGAGTCCCTCCTTGGGGGTATGGTAACTAAGTTGGAACTCAGGCAAGGTAGAGAACCTGCCACCCGTGTCGCGGAGCTCGTTCTTGTCCTGCCTTGTCGAGATCTTATTGCTGCTCCTGTCGGGCTGCCTGGTGCTGGCCTGCTTGTTACGCGCCAGGCGCCGCCATCGCCGGCAGTTGGCGCGGATGGCGGAGCGCGAACGCGCCGCGCTGATTTTGCAGGATACGCTGCTGCAGAACCTGCAGGGCCTGATCCTGCGCTTCCAGGGCGTGAGCCACCGCCTGCCGGAGGACAGCGCCGAACACGCCACCATCGAGGCCATCCTCGACCAGGCGGACGAGGTGCTGGCCGACGCGCGCGACCGCATGCTGACGCTGCGCGGCGCGCCCGGGGACGACGGCCCTAGACCACCGAACCGAGCTTGAAGATCGGCAGGTACATGGCCACCACCAGGCCGCCGATCAGCACGCCCAGGATGACCATGATGGCCGGCTCCATCAGGCTCGACAGCGAGGCCACCGCGTCGTCCACTTCCTCCTCGTAGAAGTCGGCCACCTTGCCCAGCATGGCGTCCAGCGAGCCGGACTCTTCGCCGATGGCCACCATCTGCGTCACCATGTTGGGGAACACCTCGGCGTTCTGCATCGCCACCGTCAGGCTGGTGCCGGTGCTGACCTCGTTCTGGATCTTGCGGGTGGCGTCCAGGTAGACCGCGTTGCCGGCCGCGCCACCCACCGAATCGAGCGACTCCACCAGCGGCACGCCGGCCGCGAACATGGTGGCCAGCGTGCGGGTCCAGCGGGCGATGGTGGCCTTGCGGATCACATCGCCGAACACGGGCAGGCGCAGCAGCAGGCGGTCCATGAAGCGCTGCATCTGCAGCGAGCGCTGCCACGCCCGGAAGAAGAAGTAGATGGCCGCGAACAGGCCGCCGAAGATCAGGTACCACCAGGCCACGAAGAATTCCGACAGCGCCATCACGAACAGCGTGGGCGCCGGCAGGTTGGCGCCGAAGCTCTTGAACACTTCCTTGAACGCCGGCACCACCCAGATCATGATCACCGCCGTGACGATGAAGGCCACCGCCAGGATCGACACCGGATACATCAGCGCCGACTTGATCTTGGCCTTCATGGCCAGCGTCTTTTCCTTGTAGATCGCCAGCCGGGTCAGCAGGTCCTCCAGGATGCCGGCCTGTTCGCCGGCGCCCACCAGGTTGCAGAACAGCGGATCGAAGTACAGCGGGAACTTGCGGAACGCCTGGTTGAGGCTGGTACCGGTCTCGATATCGGCGCGCAGGTCCATCACCAGCTTGGACACCGACGGATTGGCGTGGCCCTTGCCGACGATGTCGAACGATTGCAGCAGCGGCACGCCGGCCTTCATCATGGTGGCCAGCTGGCGCGTGAACAGCGAGATATCCTTGTCGGTGATCTTCTTGCCGCTGCGGTAGGCCTTCTTCTTGACCTTGGTGACCATGATGCCCTGGCGGCGCAAGGTGACGTTGACCACGGCCTCGCCGCCGGCGCGCAGCTCGCCGCGCACCGTCTTGCCGGTCTTGTCCTTGCCCTCCCAGGCGAAGATCGATTCCTTGACCTGGTTGCCCGCGTTGCCCGTAGTCGCCATGGCGTTGCTTCCTATTCGTTGGTACAGCCAAGTACTTCTTCAAGGCTGGTCAGGCCGTTCCTGACCTTCACCAGCCCGGACTGGCGCAGCGACTTCACGCCTTCCTCTTCCGACTTGGCGGCGATTTCCATGGAGTTGCCGTGCGCCAGGATGATGCTTTCGATGGCGGGCGAGATCGGCATGATCTGGTAGATGCCGACCCGGCCCTTGTAGCCGCCGCCGTTGCAGCGCTCGCAGCCGACCGGGCCGTAGGGCTTCCAGCTGCCGTCCAGCTCATGCTCCTTGAAGCCGGCCTTGAGCAGCAGCTCGTGCGAGATCTCCACCGGCTGCTTGCAGGTGCACAGCCGGCGCGCCAGCCGCTGGGCGGTGATCAGGATCACCGACGAGGCGATGTTGAACGGCGCCACGCCCATGTTCATCAGCCGCGTCAGCGTGGACGGCGCGTCGTTGGTGTGCAGCGTGGAGAACACCATGTGGCCGGTCTGCGCCGCCTTGATGGCGATGTCGGCCGTCTCGAGGTCGCGGATCTCGCCGACCATGATGATGTCCGGGTCCTGGCGCAGGAAGGACTTGAGCGCCACCGGGAAGGTCAGGCCGGCCTTGTCGTTGACGTTGACCTGGTTCACGCCCGGCAGGTTGATCTCGGCCGGGTCCTCGGCGGTGGAGATGTTGATGCCGGGCTTGTTGATCACGTTCAGGCAGGTGTACAGCGACACCGTCTTGCCCGAGCCGGTTGGGCCCGTCACCAGCACCATGCCGTAGGGGCGCTGGATGGCGTCGAGCAGCAGTTCCTTCTGGTCCGGGTCGTAGCCGAGCGCGTCGATGCCCATCTGCGCCTGGGTGGCGTCGAGGATACGCATCACGGTCTTCTCGCCGAACAGCGTCGGCAGGGTGGAGATGCGCAGGTCGATGGTCTTGGTGGGCGAGACGATCAGGCGCATGCGGCCGTCCTGCGGGATGCGCTTTTCCGAGATGTCCAGCTTGGCCAGCACCTTGATGCGCGAGACCAGCTTTTCCTTGATCGAGATCGGCGGCTGGGCGTGCTCCATCAGCACGCCGTCCACGCGGAAGCGCACGCGGTAGAACTTTTCGAACGGCTCGAAGTGCAAGTCCGAGGCGCCCATGTTGACCGCGTCCATCAGCATCTTGTTGAGGAAGCGCACCACCGGGGCGTCCTCGACCTCGTTGGCGCCGGCCTCGGCGGCAGCGGCGTTGGCGGCGGCCGAGGCGTCCTCCTCCTCGGCGAACTGGATGTCGGACTCGTCGCCGCCCAGGTCGCTGATGGCTTGCTCGCTGCTCTTGTTCAGGCGCGCCAGCAACTGCAGCAGCGCGTCGTGCGCCACGATGACGGGCTCGACGGTGGACTCGGTCTGGAACTTGATCTGGTCCAGCGCCTGGGTGTTGGTCGGATCGGAAATCGCCACCGACATCTTGTTGCCGCGCTTGGCCAGCGCGATCACGCGCTGCGCCTGCATCAGCTTGTTGTCGATGATCTTGGCAGGCAGTGCCTCGATGTTGAGCGCCTGCACATCCATCAGCGGATAGGCGAAGGTCTCGGAGCAGAACATGGCCAGCGCGCGGGCGTCGATGGCGCCGCTGGCCAGCAGCACGTCGATGAAGGCCAGCTTGTCGGCCACGGATTTTTTTTGCAGCATCTCGGCCTGGGCCGCGGAAAGGCGCCCGGCTTGCATCAATGCCCGTGCCAGCCCCGGCATCGGGGCGCCTGGCGCGGCGTTGGGTAGGACTGCTGCCATAGATGCGTCTGCTGGATGGGGGGCGTCACAAAATGATGCCTTCAGGCATCATATTTGTAAAGGCGTTTGTCGTTCCTCGGAAACGATTGTACTCCCCAATGTTGTATATCCAGCCGGATTAGTGCGTGCGGCGACTCCCCGGGCGTATCAATTTGACGACTTTGATCGCCTGGTCGTGGACTTGCACCACTTCGATGATGCAGTTGGCGACCTTGATGCTGATGGGTGCGTCTGGAATTTCTTGCAACAGTTCCAGCAGCAGGCCGTTCAGCGTCTTGGGGCCGTCCAGCGGGAAGCCCAGGCCGAGGCGCTTGTTGATGTCGCGCAGCGCGGTCGAGCCCTCCAGCAGGCATTCGCCCTGCTCGGTCCAGCCGAAGCTGTCGGCGCGGGCCGCGCCCGGCATCGATGTTGTAAATTCACCGATCATTTCCTCGATGATATCGTCCAGGGTGACCAGGCCCTGCACCTCGCCGTACTCGTCGACGATGATGCCCAGCCGTTCCTTGTTCTCCTGGAAGTACTGCAACTGGGTGAAGACGCCGGTGTCCTGCGGGATGAAGTAGGGCGTGCTGAGCAGGGAGCGGAAATGCTCGACGGTCAGCTCGTCCTCCTGGTTCAGCAGCGCCACCGCCTTGCGCACATGCAGGATGCCGATGATGCGGTTGATCTCGCCCTCGTAGACGGGCAGCTTGTTGTGGTAGCAGGTGGTCAGCTCGCGCTTGATCTCGTCGACCGTCAGCTCCAGGTTCAGCGCCTCGATCTGCGAGCGTGGCGTCATGATGTCCTCGACCGAGATGGTCTCCAGGTCGAACAGGTTGAGCAGGATGCTCTTGTGCTTTTGCGGGATGAAGTTGCCGCCCTCCAGCACGATCGAGCGCAGCTCCTCCGGCGACAGGCGCGCCTCGTGGGCGTGGGCGCCGGCCTTGATGCGGAACAGCTTGAGCACCAGCGAGACGAACAGGTTGACGAACCAGATCACCGGCTTGGCCAGCGCCATCAGCGGCTTGAGCACCATGCTGGTGGGCAGGGCGATGCGTTCCGGGAAGGTGGCGCCGATCACCTTGGGCGAGATTTCCGCGAACACGATCAGCAGGAAGGCCACCACGCCGGTGGAGATGGTGATGACGTTGTCGTCGTGGCCGAAGGTCTGGATGGCGATGGCGGTGACCAGCGCTGTGGCCATGGCGTTGATCAGCGTGTTGGCGATCAGCACCAGCGACAGCAGCTTATCGGTGCGGTCGAGCAGCCACAGGGTGGTGATGGCGCGGCGGCTGCCGCGTTTGGCCATATGGCGCAGGCGATAGCGGTTGGCCGCCATCAGGGCGGTTTCGGCCATGGCGAAGAAGGCCGAGCACAGTATCAGGAGGGCGAGCGCCAGAAATTGCGCCCAAAACGGCACGGTATCCAAGGGTCACCGTAAAGAATCTTGCGTGGGAAACTGGTCGGCCTGATCACTGCACCGGCCCAGACGGCATGGCCCCGAACCGCGGCCACAGAGTGTCGAATTCTAAGGCAAGCTTGGCTTCCATGCAAGTTGGGCGATGTTGCCTTATTTGGGTTTGCGGAGTTGAGCGAGGTTATAAGCTTTGTTTTTGTCGCGCTTCGATACGCTGAGGACGATGACGGTATGTCATAGTTCATCGAGGGAGACCTTGACGGTCTTTCCGCCCCGGCGTTGCCTTGCCAGTTCGGCTAACTCCAGATCCTCCAGCTTATCGATCAGTGCTTCGAATGCTACGGCTGACACCAGGTACGCGGTTGGCCGATTGTGGTTCAGAATCGCAATGGCCTCATCGCCGGCCTCCTCGATAATGGCGCCGAGATTGCGGCGCAGCTCAGTAATGCTGATAGTGCTTGTCGCGTAAATAGGACTCGTCAAAGCCATCTAAGCCTCCCGTGCGGAATACGAAAAATGTACATTTATTTGTACATTTTCGCATGCAATCTTAGACGTTGTGGCGGGTCTCCAGCAAGCTGGATCGGTCTCACCGTTTGACGAGCATCAGGGCCAGGGCGGCGATGGGGACGCCGTTTTCCTGGCGGGCGGTCAGCGGCTCGGCGGCTTTGAGCTGGAAACCGGTCTCGGCGGCCAGGCGTTCCAGGTAGGCCTGCGTGTGGGCGTAGCGGTTCGATGGACGCAGCGCGTAGTCGGCGCCTTCGCCCGCTTCCACCGTGAAGCAGAAGTGGCCGCCTGCACGCAGCGCACCGTGTACGCCGGCGAACACCGGCGCCAGGTCGCCGATGTAGACGAAGACGTCGGCCGCCACCGCCAGGTCCCAGGCGTCGCGCTGGCCGTCGAGATAGGTGGTCAGGTCGTCGCAGACGAGGGTGTCGTACAGCTTGTGCTCGGCGGCCTTGTCCAGCATCTGCCGCGACAGGTCCACGCCCGCCAGCTTGCCCGCGTAGGCCTTGAGGTAGGGCCCGCACAGGCCGGTGCCGCAGCCCAGGTCCAGCGTGTCGAACGTGCCGGGACCGGCGGTGCGGCGGATCAGGCCATCCAGATAAGACGGCGTTTGATAGTCCAGCACCTCCACCAGGTGCTGGTCGAAGTGATTGGCGTACTGGTCGAACAGCGAGCGGACGTATTCGGCCGGCAGCGCGGCCGGCGTCTCGCCCGCGCCCACCGAGGCCAGCGCGAAGGCGATGGTCTCGGGATTGTCGCCATGCGCCAGCGCGGCGCGGTAGGCGGCGATGGCCTCGTCGTTGCGCCCCATCGAGCGCAGCGTGTTGCCGCGCGCGTAGTGGGCCAGCGCGTAGTCCGGCTTGAGCGCCAGCGCCTGGTCGTAGCTGTCCAGCGCCGCGTCGAAGATACCCAGCCGGTGCATGGCCGCGCCCTGGCCGTTGTAGGCTTCGGCCCATTGCGGACGCAAGTGGATGGCGCGGTCGTAGCTTTCCACCGCTTCCGGCAACATGCGCAGGCAGTGCAGCGCGTTGCCGCGCGCGAACCAGGCGTCGGCGTTGCGGCTTTGCAGATGCAGCGCGTCTTCCGCCGCGCCCAGCGCGTCGAGGTAGCGACCCTGGTCCTGCAGCACGATGGCGCGGTTGCAGTGCGCTTCGGCGTAGGACGGCTGGATCGCCAGCGCGCGCTGATAACTGAGCAGCGCTTCGTCGAGCCGCCCCAGCCGGCGCAGCGCGTTGCCGCGATTGCTCCAGGCCATGGCGTAGTCGGGCAGCAGGGCGAGGGCGCGCTCGTGGCTGGCCAGCGCTTCATCGGCGCGGCCGGCGTCGAGCAGCGCCACGCCGAGATTGCAATGCGCCTTGGCCTGCGCGCCATCGACCGCGATCGCTTGCGAGATCAGCGCGATGGACGCCTGCGCATCGCCCTGCTGGCGCGCGATCACGCCCAGCAGATGCAGCGCGTCGAACTGGCGCGGGTCGAGTTCCAGCACCTGGCGGTACAGCGCCTGCGCCGGTTCCAGCCGGCCCTGTTGGTGCAGTTCCACGGCTTGTTGCAGAAAGGAGGCGATCAGCGCCGAGTGAGTTCCAGTCATAGTGTGCGCATCTTAGCCGATGCGGCACCGGGACGGGCGAAGATTATCAGCTGCCGCGATAAGTCGAATACGCCCACGGCGAGACGACCAGCGGCACGTGGTAGTTCTGGTCCGCGCTGGCGATGCCGAAGGCCAGCGTCACCTCGTCGATGAAGCGCGGCTCGGGCAGGTCCACGCCCTGCGCCGCGAAGTAGGCGCCTGCGCCGAACACCAGCTCATACTTCCCCGGCTTCATGGTCTCGCCCTCCAGCAGCGGCACGGAGCAGCGGCCGTCGGCGTTGGTGACGTCGGTCTTGAGCAACTCGCGGCCCTGCGCCGTGACGGCGTACAAGGCCACCTTGACGCCGGCGCCCGGCTTGCCGGCGGTAATATCGAGAACGTGTGTACTAAGCTTGCCCATATTAAGTCCTATATCGGGAGGTGATGAGTATCTATTGGACAAATCATATACCGATGCCGTTCTACGCATATATGATTGCAGATATATTCCTCATAGACTAGCCAGCGCCATGACCAACTACGACAACTATCCGCGCGACTTGATCGGCTACGGCCCGAAGCCGCCGCACGCCCAGTGGCCCAACCGGGCCCGCGTGGCCCTGCAATTCGTCCTCAATTACGAAGAGGGCGGCGAGAACAACGTGCTGCACGGCGACGCCGGCTCCGAGACCTTCCTGTCCGAGATCATCGGCGCGGCCTCGTTCAGCAACCGCCACATGAGCATGGAATCGATCTACGAGTACGGCTCGCGCGCCGGCTTGTGGCGCCTGCTGCGCATGTTCGAGGAGCGCAAGCTGCCGCTGACGGTGTTCGGCGTCTCGATGGCGCTCAAGCGCAACCCGGAGGCGGTGGCCGCGTTCCAGCAGCTGGGCCACGAAATCGCCTGCCACGGCCTGCGCTGGATCACCTACCAGAACATGGACGAAGCCACCGAGCGCGCCCACATGCAGGAAGCGGTGCAGATCATCCGCGAGCTGACCGGCAGCGCGCCGCAGGGCTGGTACACCGGCCGCGATTCGCCGCAGACCAGGCGCCTGGTGGTGGAGCACGGCGGCTTCCGCTACGACGCCGACAACTACGGCGACGACCTGCCGTTCTGGCAAAAGGTGGACTACACTGATGCCGAGGGCAAGCCCGCCGTGGCGCCGCAGCTGATCGTGCCGTACACGCTGGACACCAACGACATGCGCTTCGCCGCCGCGCAGGGCTTCAACTCGGGCACGCAGTTCTTCGATTACCTGAAGGACGCCTTCGATGTGCTGTACGCCGAGGGCGACCCGGCGGGCCTGAACCAGCCGAAGATGCTGTCGATCGGCCTGCACTGCCGCATCGTCGGCCGGCCGGCGCGCGCGGCGGCGCTGGCGCGCTTCCTCGACTACGTGCAAAAGCACGATAACGTGTGGATCACCCGCCGTATCGACATCGCCGAGCACTGGCGCAAAACCCATCCCTTCGCAGGTTGAGGCCAAGATGTCCGAACCGATTCGTTTTTACTACCGTGGCGCAGTGCAGGAAATCTCTGGCGCCGCGCCCACGCGCACCGTGCTGCAGCACCTGCGCGAGGATCTGCACTGCACCGGCACCAAGGAAGGCTGCGCCGAAGGCGATTGCGGCGCCTGCACCGTGGTGGTGGGCAGCCTGAACGCCGCCGGCCAGCTGGAGATGAAGGCCGTGAACTCCTGCATCCAGTTCGCCCCCACGCTGGACGGCAAGGCGCTGTTCACCGTCGAGGACCTGCAGCAGCCGGACGGCGCGCTGCATCCCGTGCAGCAGGCGATGGTGGAATGCCACGGCTCGCAGTGCGGCTTCTGCACGCCGGGCTTCGTCATGTCCCTGTGGGGCATGTACCTGGACAAGGACGGCCGGCCAGCGCAGCGCAAGGAGATCGACGACTGCCTGTCCGGTAACCTGTGCCGCTGCACCGGCTATCGTCCGATCATCGACGCCGCTCACCGCATGACCGAACTGTCGAAGATCGGCTTCGACCGCGCCGCGCTGGCCGAACAGCTGCGCGCCCTGCAGCGCGACGCCGGCGCCAGCTACAGCGCGCACGGCCAGACCTTCCACGCGCCGCGTACTTTGGATGAACTGGTGGCGCTGCGCGCCGCGCATCCGAAAGCCACGCTGCTGTCGGGTTCCACCGACGTCGGCCTGTGGGTCACCAAACAGATGCGCGACCTTGGCGACATCATTTATCTCGGCCATGTCAGCGCGCTGCAAACCGTCAGCGAGGCGGACGGCATGCTGAACATCGGCGCTGGCGTATCGCTCAACGATGCATACGAGGCCTTGTGCCGCCTGTATCCGTCGCAGTTGAGCGAGATGTGGCAGCGTTTCGCATCGCTGCCGATCCGTAACGCCGGCACCCTGGGCGGCAACGTCGCCAACGGTTCGCCGATCGGCGATTCGATGCCGTGGATGATAGCTGTCGGCAGCGAGGTGGTGCTGCGCGGCCCGGCCGGCGAGCGCGTGATGCCGCTGGAAGCGTTCTATCTCGACTATCAGAAGAAGGACATGCGGCCCGACGAATTCGTGGCCGCCGTGCGCGTGCCGCTGCCTCGCGAGGGCGTGCAGTTCCGCACCTACAAGCTGGCCAAGCGCTTCGACCAGGACATCTCGGCCGTCTGCGCGGCGTTCGCGTTCAAGCTCGATGGCGATCATATCGTCGACGCCCGCATCGCTTTCGGCGGCATGGCCGCCACGCCGCGCCGCGCCGCCCGCGCCGAAGCCTCGCTGAATGGCTTGCGCTGGAACGAAGCCAATCTGCGCGTGGCGATGGACATGCTGGCCCAGGACTTCGCGCCGCTGTCGGACATGCGCGCCTCCAGCACCTACCGCATGCAGACGGCGCAGAACCTGCTGCGCCGCTTCTGGTTCGAAACCCGCGCCGATGCACCGCTGGCGGCCGATGCCGTCAACGCCTTCGCCTGCCGCGCTTGAAAGGAGCCATCATGAATCAACCAGTCGCTCCCTCGCTGCTTGCCGCGCAGGCGTGGAAGGCGGTCGGCGTCGCCCGTCCGCATGAATCGGCCGAGCTGCACGTGCTTGGCCAGGCCACCTACACCGACGACATCCCCGAGCTGCACGGCACGCTGCATGCGGCGCTGGGACTGTCGTCCAAGGCGCATGCCCGCATCAACGCGATGGACCTGTCGCCGGTGCGCAGTGCGCCCGGCGTGGTGGCGGTCTACACGGCCGAGGACATTGTCGGCACCAACGATTGCGGTCCTATCATCCACGACGATCCTATCCTGAGCGCGGGCGAGGTGATGTACGTCGGCCAGCCGATCTTCATCGTCATCGCCGACACGCACGACAACGCCCGCCGCGCCGCGCGCCGCGCCGTGATCGGCTACGACGAGCTGCCCGCCATCTTCACGCCGCAGGAAGCGAAGGCCGCGCAGTCGTATGTGCTGCCGCCGATGCATCTCAAGCGCGGCGATTACCAGGCCGCGTTCGAGCAGGCGCCCAATGTGGTCAAGGGCCAGTTGTTCGTCGGCGGCCAGGAGCAGTTCTACCTGGAAGGCCAGATTGCCTACGCGATCCCGAAGGAAGACCACGGCATGCTGGTGCAGTGCTCGACGCAGCACCCGAGCGAAATGCAGCACGTGGTGGCGCATGCGCTGGGCGTGCATTCGCACAAGGTGCAGGTCGAGTGCCGCCGCATGGGCGGAGGCTTCGGCGGCAAGGAATCGCAATCGGCGCTGTGGGCGGCTTCGGCCAGCATCGCGGCGGCCAAGCTGCGCCGCCCGGTCAAGCTGCGCGCCGACCGCGATGACGACATGCTCGTCACCGGCAAGCGCCATTGCTTCTTCTACGAATATGAAGTCGGCTACGACGACAGCGGCAAGATCCTCGCCGCCAAGGTCGACATGACTTTGCGCGCTGGCTTCTCGGCGGATTTGTCCGGCCCCGTGGCCACGCGCGCGGTCTGCCACTTCGATAACACCTACTATCTGTCGGACGTGGACATCCGCGCCGGCTGCGGCAAGACCAACACCCAGTCCAATACCGCCTTCCGCGGCTTCGGCGGCCCGCAAGGCGCAATCGCCATCGAGTACATCGTCGACGAAATCGCCCGCAACCTGGGGCGCGACGCGCTGGATATTCGCCGCTTGAACTTCTACGGCAAGACCGAACGCAACGTCACGCCGTACGGCCAGGAGATCGTCGACAACGTGATCGAGGCGTTGACGGCGGAGCTGGAACAGACCAGCGAATACCGCGCCCGCCGCGCCGCCATCGAAGCGTACAACGCCACCAGCCCCGTGTTGAAAAAGGGGCTGGCGATGACGCCGCTGAAATTCGGCATCGCCTTCAACGTCACGCACCTTAACCAGGCGGGCGCGCTGGTGCATGTGTATGTGGATGGTTCGGTGCTGGTCAATCACGGCGGCACGGAGATGGGGCAGGGCATCAACACCAAGGTGATGCAGGTGGTGGCGCATGAACTGGGCCTCGACCTGGATAATGTGCGCGCCACGGCCACGGACACGAGCAAGGTCGCCAACACCTCGGCGACGGCCGCCTCCACCGGCGCGGACTTGAACGGCAAGGCCGCGCAGGACGCCGCGCGCCAGATCCGCGAACGCCTGGCCGCCTTCGCCGTCAAGCTGTATGGCGATGAGGATGGCGTGCCGGTGCAGTTCTTCAACAACGCCGTGCATGTGAATGGCCATGTGGTGCCGTTCGCGGAGCTGGTGCAGCGCGCCTACCTGGCCCGCGTGCAGCTGTGGTCCGACGGCTTCTACGCCACCCCCAACCTGCATTGGGATCCGAAGACGATGAGCGGCCATCCGTTCTCTTACTACGCCTACGGCGCCGCGGTCTCCGAAGTGGTGGTCGATACGCTGACCGGCGAATGGAAGCTGCTGCGCGCGGACGCGCTGTACGACGCGGGCCGTTCGCTCAACCCGGCCATCGACCTGGGGCAGGTGGAGGGCGCGTTCATCCAGGGCATGGGCTGGCTGACCACCGAGCAGCTGTGGTGGAACCCGGCCGGCAAGCTGATGACGCATGCGCCGTCGACGTACAAGATCCCCGGCGTGTCCGACTGCCCGGAGGACTTCCGCGTGCGGCTGTTCGACAACGGCAACGTCGAGGACAGCATCCACCGTTCCAAGGCCGTGGGCGAGCCGCCGTTGCTGCTGCCGTTCTCGGTGTTCTTCGCGATCCGCGATGCGATTTCCGCCGTCGGCGGGCACCGCGTGAATCCGCCGCTGAACGCGCCGGCCACCAGCGAGGAAATCCTGCGCGCGGTGGCCATCGTGGAAATGTCGGCTTGAGGAGTTCGGCATGAACGAGTGGCTGACAACTGTGATGGCGGAACCGGCGGTGCTGGTGACGGTGGCGATCGTGGAGGGCCCCGGCCCGCGCGAACCCGGCGCCCGCATGCTGGTCACGGCCACCGGCCAGGTGGACACCATCGGCGGCGGCCATCTGGAGATGTGCGCGGTCGATGTCGGCCGCAGCATGTTGAAGAGCGCTGCCAAGTCGCCCGACGGCGTGCACGCGCGGCTGGAGCGTTACGCGCTTGGCCCCACGCTGGGCCAGTGCTGCGGCGGCGTGGTCCATCTGGCGTTTGAGCTGATCGACGCACCGCTGGCCGAGGTGATGGCCAGCCTGCGCAAGCGCTGGCGCGAGGACAGCTGGCGCCTCAGCGCCATCGACGGCGCGCCGGTCTCCTTGCTGCTGGACGCCGATGGCACGATCCTCGCCGGCGCGGGCGAGGCATTCCCCATCATCAACCACCAGCGCGGCACCCACATCCTGCGCGACACGGCCGGCCGCCGCTGGCTTGCCGATCCCTGCCTGGCGCCGCGCGCGCACTTGCTGCTGTTTGGCGCCGGCCATGTCGGCGCGGCCATCGTCCGCATGCTAGGCGAGCTGCCGTGCACCGTCATCTGGATCGACGAACGCGAGGACATGTTCCCGTCAGCGATACCGCCCAACGTCACCGTCGAAGCCACCGATGCACCGGAAGCCCTGGTGGCCAGCGCCCCTGCGGGCGCAAGCTATCTGGTGATGACCCACAGCCACGCGCTGGACCAGCGCCTCAGCGAAGCGATCCTCGCGCGCGCCGATGTCGGCTGGTTCGGCCTGATCGGCTCCAAGACCAAGCGCGTGCAGTTCGAGCGCCGCATGGCCGCTCGCGGCCTGCCCGAAGACCGCATCGCCGCCATGGTCTGCCCGATCGGCATCGCCGGCATCACCAACAAACTGCCGGCCGCGATCGCCGCCTCCGTCTGCGCGCAATTGCTGACGGTGTGGGAAGCGCAGCAAATCGCCGCACTCGAAACGAAGGCCGCGCCGGTGCGCCTGGCCGCATCGCGCTAGAATCAGCAATCCTCTTCAGGACATCGCCATGCCTAACAACTTGCAAGCCTACCGCGGCAGCTTGCTGCACTTTCTCGCCGATCCGGCGTTCAGCGCACAGTCGCACGCATGGCATGAAGACGGCCTGCTGATCGTCGCCGACGGCAAAGTGCAGGCGGCGGGCGACTACGCCACGTTGCGCGCCACACTGCCGCCCGGCGCCGGGCGGCACGACTACAGCGGCAAGCTGCTGATGCCCGGCTTTATCGACACCCACGTCCATTATCCGCAGACCGACATGATCGCCTCGCCGTCGGATGGGCTGCTGCCCTGGCTGGAGACCTACACCTTCCCCACCGAGCGCCAGTTCGAAGACCCTGCCCACGCGGCCGGCGTGGCCGACTTCTTCCTCGACGAGCTGCTACGCTGCGGCACCACCACCGCCATGGTCTACTGCACCGTGCACCCGCAATCGGTGGACGCCTTCTTCGCCGCCAGCGAACAGCGCGGCCTGCGCATGGTGGCGGGGAAGGTGATGATGGACCGGAACTGCCCCGACTTCCTGCGCGATACCGCCGAATCCAGCGCCCGCGACACCGAGGCGCTGATCCGGCGCTGGCATAAGCGCGGCCGCGCCCTGTACGCGATCACGCCGCGCTTCGCGCCCACGTCCACCGAAGCGCAGTTGCAGCTGGCGGGCGAACTGGCGCGCGCCTATCCCGACACCTTCATCCAGACCCACGTCTCCGAGAACGAAGCCGAATGCGCGTGGGTGCGCGAGCTGTTCCCCAACTCGCGCAGCTACATCGACGTCTACGACAGCTACGGCATGCTGCGGCCGCGCGCCATGTACGGCCACTGCATCTGGCTCAATGAGCAGGACCGCCTTCGCATGGCGCAAACGCGGTCGGCCGCCGCCATCTGCCCGACCTCCAACCTGTTCCTCGGCAGCGGCCTGTTCGACTTCCAGCGCGCCGACCAGGCGGGCGTGTTGCTGTCGCTGGCGAGCGATGTGGGCGGCGGTACTTCCTTCTCGATGTTGCAAACGATGAATGAAGCCTATAAAGTAGCGCGACTGAAGGGCAGTTACCTGCCGGCCCTGCGGATGTTTTATTTGGCCACGCTGGGCGCGGCGCGCAGCATGCAGCTCGAAGGCACGGTCGGTAATTTCGCCGTTGGCGCCGAGGCGGACTTCATCGTGCTCGATCCGCAAGCCACGCCGCTGCTGCAACGGCGGACCGCGCGCGGCGCGAGCCTGGAGGAACTGCTGTTCGCGCTGGCCCTGCTGGGTGACGACCGCGCCGTGGCGGCCACCTATTCGGCCGGCCGCCAGGTGCACGCCCGCATAATGACTTAAACCACATTGGAAGACTCATGCAAAAAAATATCGCCAGCCTGAAGGCCGCCGCCATCGCCGCCGCCCTGTTCTGCGCCTTGCCGCACGGCGCGCAAGCAGTCAGCAACGAGGAGATCACCAAGCGCCAGTTCGCGGCGCTGGTCGCGGGCCCGGAGCCCAAGACGGCCGAGCTGACGATGTTCCTGACCATGATGCCCAAGGGCGGCGACCTGCACCACCACTACTCGGGCGCGATCTACGCCGAGCAGTATCTGGAGTGGGTGGACAAGGAAGGCTACTGCGTCAACAAGAACACCTACCTGATCGACACCAGCAAGGCCGACGCCACCGCCGAACAGGCCAAGCCGCTGGCGGACCGCGTCTGCCTGTCCGGCCAGGACGTGATGAACAATAACACCGTGCTGGCCAACCTGCTGCAGCGCTGGGCGGACAAGGACTTCTACAACCACGGCGCGCTGCAATCGCCGCCGGACCGCCAGTTCTTCGACACCTTCGGCTTCTTCGGCCCGGTCTCATCGACCAACGCGGCCGACGGCCTGCAGCGCCTGAAGCAGCGCGCCATCCAGGAAAACCTGAGCTACATCGAAACCATCTACGAGATCGCGCCGATGGCGCAGGACGCCGATTTCGACCGCAAGGCAGCCGCCGGCGCCATCACCGACGCCGACCTGGCCGCCTACGCCGCCAAGCTGGAAACCAACGGCGACTTCCAGGGCTGGATCGCGTCCTACCTGAAAAACGTGGACACCGCCGGCGCCGGCATCGACGACGCCAGCTTCACGCTGCGCTACCAGCCGTTCGCGCTGCGCTTCCTGACGCCATCGCAGGTGTTCTCGCAGATGGTGTCGAGCTTCAAGCTGGCCACCTCCAATCCGAAAATCGTCGGCGTGAACATCGTTGGACAGGAGAGCGTCAACGTCTCGATGCGCGACTACGCGCTGCAGATGCGCATGTTCAAATTCCTGAAGACGAAGCAGCCTGGCGTGAAACTGGCGCTGCATGCGGGCGAACTGGCGCTGGGCGTGGTGCCGCCGGAGGGCCTGACCTTCCACATCAAGGACGCCATCGACGTCGCCGGCGCCAGCCGCATCGGCCACGGCATTGACATCGCGCACGAGACGGACTCGCTGGCGATCATGAAAAAAATGCGCGACCAGCGCATCCCGGTGGAGGTCAACCTGACCAGCAACCAGTTCATCCTGGGTGTGAAGGGCGAGGCCCATCCGGTCACGCTGTACCGCAAGTATGGCGTGCCGTTCGTGCTGTCGACGGACGACGCCGGCGTCTCGCGCAACAACCTGTCCGGCGAATACGTGCTGTACGCTTCCCGCTACAAGCCGAACTATGCCGAGATCAAGAAACTGTCCTACGACAGCATCCGCTATTCCTTCCTTGCCGATGTTGATAAACAACGTTTATTGAAGGCATTGGACGGCAAGTTCGTCAAATTCGAGGCCGCCATCGCCGCGGCACAAGCGGGCGCCGCCGCACGCTGAGTGGCGGACGCGCGGGCGCTTGTGGCGTTCAGTCCACAGGCGCCCAGCGTTTGTTACAAAAAACTTCCCCTCGACAGCGGCGTTCAGTTGTTGTCAAAAAATCCACGATCGACGCATCCTTTCGCAGAAGAAGGGCGATAATGTGGTGATCAAGCTACAGAAATTAGTGGGCATCCTCGGGCTTGCCCCTATTTTGGCAATGAAAAGATTTCATTCAACTGGGGCTGACTTATAATTTCGCCCTATTGTTTTTGTTGACCGTCTGCAACGTTGGCGCCGAACACGATTCCCACTATTTATATATATAACGTCTAAATTCATAAATTAAATCGTATTTGTCAGACAATTTTCATTAATGCATAGTTGGATAAAATTGATCCAAAAAGGCAAGATTTCTGCCTTTCTTACGGTCCTCACCGCGCCTGCGCGGATGTCACAGAATTGTCATAAATACGTCATCACCCTGACATATTACGTCCTTACACTCACCCGCTGCCCTTGGCGCGCTGAGCTTTGGGCAATTAATCGGTTTGCAGCAATCGTAAAGAGGGAATACCTGCCATCAGCAAGGGTTCCGAATAACTATTAGTCCATTTTGGGGTTATACAATGATCAATCATAAACGGCTCAAGTTGACGCAAATCGCGCTCAGCCTGTCTATCGCACTAGCGGCAGCGCCGGTCTTCGCACAGAACACCACCTCGGCGATCGGTGGCCGGATTTCGGTTGCGGACGGCAAGCCAGCCGCTGGCGCCACCGTATCCATCGTGCACGTCGAGTCGGGCACCGTCAGCACCGTCGTCACCGATGCGGAAGGCCGTTATGTTCAGCGCGGCCTGCGTACCGGTGGTCCGTACACGATCACGATCACCAAGGACGGCATCTCCGAGAAACGCGAAAACGTGTACACCCAGTTGGCCGAGACCGCCAGCGTGGATGCCACC
Organism: Duganella vulcania; assembly: GCF_009857655.1. NCBI lineage: Bacteria > Pseudomonadati > Pseudomonadota > Betaproteobacteria > Burkholderiales > Oxalobacteraceae > Duganella > Duganella vulcania. Next base: position 80,635 of record NZ_WWCX01000016.1, on the reverse strand, counting down.
CTGGGCGCGCAGATGCAAACCGTGACCATCGCCGGCACCGCTGGCGGCCGTTCGGAGAAGTTCTCGAAGACCAACATGGGCGCCGGCACCAGCATCACCGCGACCGAACTGGCGATCCAGGGTTCGATCAACCGCAACCTGCAGGACTACGCCCGTTCCGACCCACGCGTTTCGCAGACCGACAAGGAACGCGGCGAAATGTCCGTGGCCGGCCAGAACTCGCGCTACAACTCGCTGACCATCGACGGCGTGGCCGTCAACGACACCTTCGGCCTGGAATCCAACGGTTCCCCGACCGCCAAGCAGCCGATCTCGATCGAAGCGATCCAGTCGGTGCAGGTCAACGTCGCCAACTACGACGTCACCCAGAAGGGCTACACCGGCGGTAACATCAATGCCGTGACCAAGTCCGGTACCAACACCGTCAAGGGCAACGTCTACTACGTGTTCCGTAACGACCGCCTGGCCGGCGACCGCTACAACAACGCCACCGACACCTACTTCGCGCCGGCGCCGTTCAAGGAAACCACCAAGGGCGCCACCGTCGGCGGCCCGCTGATCAAGGACAAGCTGTTCATCTTCGCTGCCTACGAGAAGCTGGAATCGACCCGTACCGCGCCGGCATTCGGCCCGATCGGCAGCGCAGTGACCAACGTCGGCATCGCGCCGTCGACCATCGCTGGCGCCACCGCCATCGCCAAGAACACCTACGGCTTCGACACGGGCGACTTCAGCCAGGTCACCGGTTCGCAGCTGACCGTCGACGACAGCCTGGTCAAGGTCGACTGGAATATCAACGACAACCATCGTGCGATGTTCCGCTACTCCAAGACCAAGCAATCTGAGCCGCAATTCACCGGCATGTCCGCTACCGGCCTGTCGCTGAACTCCGAGTGGTACTCGCAGGGCAAAACCATTGAAACCATGGTTGGCCAGTGGACCGCCGACTGGACCCCGAACTTCTCGACCGAGTTCAAGGTCTCGTCGCGCGACTACGACAGCATCCCTAAACTGAATTCGCAACTGCCGCTGATCGGCCTGAGCATCACCGGTCCGACTCCGGACGGCACCGCGGCCAATGTGCCGACCACGTCGCGTACGCTGAACTTCGGCACCGACAACAGCCGTCAGCGCAACATCCTGGGCACCAAGACCAAGGACGCCTACCTGGGCGCCAACTGGTCGCTGGGCGAGCACGAAGTCAAGTTCGGTGGCGACTACTCCAAGAACGACGTGTACAACGCCTTCCTGCAAAACGTCTGGGGCAACTACACCTTCTCGTGCCAGAACAACTGGGCGTACGCCTTCCTGGGCGGCAAGAGCCTCGATTGCGGCAAGGCCTCTGCCGCCCAGATCGAACAAGCCGTACTGGAAAACTTCAAGACCGGCCGTCCATCGTCGTACAGCACCCAGGTCGCGCTGCCAGGCCACACGCTGGATGAAGCCGTGTCGCAGTTCAGCATGAAAAACTATGGCACCTTCGTGCAAGACACCTGGACCGTGACCCCGCGCCTGACCGTGAGCTACGGCGTGCGCATGGACGCCACCCGCGTCAGCGACCGTCCGGCCCGCAACGATGCGGTTGCCGCACCTATGGTCGCAGGCAACCCGGCCACCGGCGCACGCCAGACCGGCGGCTTCGGTCTGGACAACACCACCACGTTCGACGGCCAGAACATCTGGCAGCCGCGCGCCGGCTTCAACTACACCTTCGACAGCCCACGCCAGATGCAAGTACGCGGCGGCTTCGGCCTGTTCCAGGGTGCGGCTGCAACCGTATGGCTGTCCAACCCGTTCTCCAACCCTGGCGTGCTGACCCGCAGCGTCGGTTGCGGTGGTTCGTTCCCCGCTTGCCCGACCACCGGCGGCACGTTCAGCACCGACATCAACAAGCAGCCGACCAACTTCGCCGGCGCCGCGCCAGCGGCGGCAGTCGATGCACTGGCCCCTGGCCTGAAACAGCCATCGGTCTGGAAGGGCAATATCGCCTTCGACACCGAACTGCCATGGTATGGCCTGGTGGTGGGCGTGGAATACCTGAAGACCACGGCCAAGGATGCGATCTACTATCGCAACCTGAACCTGGGCGCCGCCACCAAAATTGGTACCGACGGTCGTGAGCTGTATTACAGCCCGCAAGGTTTCAACGCTGCCTGCTGGACTGCCGCCGGCGTCGCTGTGAACACCGGCACGACTTGCTCCGGTAATACCAGCAAGGCACTGAGCAACCGTTCGTACACCAACGTACTGGTGGCGACCGGCACCGACAAGGGCGGCAGCAGCCTGGCCACCCTGTCGCTGAGCCGTCCGATGACCAACGGCCTGTCCTGGTCGGTGGCCTACACCTACACCGATGCGAAAGAAGTGTCGGGCCTGACCTCGTCGACCTCGAGCTCGAACTTCAGCGGCCGTTCGGTGTTCAACCCGAACGAAGATGTCAGCGCCAACTCGAGCTACCTGGTGAAAGACCGTATCAACGCGCTGATCAACTTCCAGAAGCGTTTCTTCGGTTCGTACAAGACCACCGTCGGCATGTTCTATGAAGGCCGCGCCGGCAAGCCATACAGCTGGACCATCAACAACGACTTGAACGGTGACGGTCTGGCCGGCAACGACCTGATGTTCATCCCTTCGGCGCCAGGTTCGGGCCAGGTCGTGTTCGCAGGCGACACCGCCAGCAACCACGCCAATGAAGACAAGTTCTGGTCTGTGGTCAACAGCAACAAGGTACTGAAGCAAGCCGCTGGTGGCGTTGTCGGCCGTAACACCGACTTCTCACCATGGACCAACACCTTCGACCTGCGCCTGTCGCAGGAAATCCCAGGCCTGTACAAGAACAACAAAGCATCGTTCACCTTGGACATCTTCAACTTCGGCAACCTGCTGAACAAGAAATGGGGCCGTATCAATGAGGTGGGCTTCCAGCCTGCCGGTGCTCAAGCTCGCAGCTTCGTCGACTACGTCGGTCTGGATGCCAGCGGCAAGTACATCTACAAAGTCCGCGATGCGGTGGAAGCGCTGGACGTTCGCCAGGTTAAAGGCGAATCCCAGTGGGCCATCCAGGCTACCGTCAAGTACGAGTTCTAATCTCGTCTTAGCGTAACCGGCACTGCCAGGATAAACGACGGCTGATGGCGACATCAGCCGTCGTTTTTTTTCGGGCGTGTAACGTACTATGTCATCCCGCCGCGAGTGGCGTCGCCAGCCCGTTGGCGCTGTAAAATATCGACTTTCTTCCGAGCAGTATGCAATGAAAAAATATCTGAGTCCTGTGGCGGGTCTGCTGTTGGCGAGCCTGCTGGCCGCCTGCGCAACACACCAACAGCAGCCCGGCACGGCGCAAGTCGAACTGGTCACGCTGAACGATTTCCACGGCAATCTCGAAGCGAGCAAATACGTGCTCGACAGCGCCTATGCCCGCGGCGAACGCACCATCGTCGCCGGCGGCATCGACACGCTGGGCGCGGCGCTGCAGGCCTGGCGCAAGACCGATCCCGAACTGCTGCTGGTCGGCGCGGGCGACTTGATCGGCGCCAGTCCCGCGATCTCGTCGATGTGGGCCGACGAGCCGACCATCGGCGCGATGGACCTGCTGGGCCTGCGCGCCAGCTCGGTCGGCAACCATGAATTCGACGCCGGGCGCCTGGAGCTGCTGCGCCAGCAAAAGGGCGGCTGCAATTCGCCGCGCGCCGACAAGGCCTGCAAATTCGAGAACCCCTACAGTGGCGCCAAGTTCCAGTACCTGGCCGCCAACGTCATCGACATGGTGACCAGGAAGCCGGTGCTGCCGGCCTACAAGATCGAACAGGCGCATGGCGTCAAGATCGGCTTCATCGGCGCAGTGCTGCGCGAGGCCACCGAGAAGGCGCCGGCATCCGGCATCGCCGGCCTGGATTTCGTCGACGAGGCGGACGCCATCAACCGCCAGCTGCCGGAACTGCGCAAGCAGGGCGTGGGCGTGTTCGTGGTGCTGATCCACCAGGGCGGCCGCACCACCGATAAATTCGACCAGCAGGAATGCAGCCACTTGAGCGGACCTATCGTCGATGTGGTCAAGCGCCTCGATCCGGCGATCCGGCTGGTCGTCAGCGGCCACTCGCACCGCGGCTACCTGTGCCGCGTGGACGGGCGCCTGGTGACGCAGTCGGACATGGGCGGCCACGTCCTGTCGCGCATCACGCTCACCGTCGACACGGCCAGCAATACGCTGCGCGACGTCAGCGCCAAACAGGAGGTGATGATTCCCGGTGCTTGGCCCGCCGATCCGGCGCTGGACGCTTACATGAAAAAAGTCCGCGACCGCAGCGCCGCCGCGCTGGCGCGTCCGGTGGCGGCGCTGGCCGTGCCGAGCGTGCCGCGCGAAAAACAGGACGACGGCGAATCCGCGCTGGGCGACCTGGTCACCGACGCCACGCTGGCGGCCGGCCGCCCGTACGGCGCGCAGATCGCCTTCGTCAACAACGGCTCGTTGCGGCATGACCTCGACACCAGCGCCGGCAACCGCGTCAACGTCGGCCAGCTGCTGGCGGCGCTGCCGTACACGAATTCGCTGGTGGTGATGAACCTGCGCGGCTCGCAGATCCGCGAGCTGCTGGAGCAGCAGTGGAGCGGCGGCCGCGATATCACGCGCGGCCTGCTGCAGGTGTCGGACGGCTTCAAATACACCTGGGACCCGCGTCGCGGCGAGGGCAGCAAAGTGCTGGCCGATACCCTGACGCTGAACGGCGTGCCGATCGAGAACGGCACGGTCTACCGCGTGGTGGTCAACAACTTCCTGGCCGAGGGCGGCGACGCTTTCCCCACCTTCACGCAGGGCAGCAACCAGGCCATGACCAATATCCGCGACATCGACGCGCTGACCGATTACCTGACCCGGCGCGAGCAATATGGCAAGCCGGCCGGCCGTAGCGAAACACAGGGCCGCATCAAGCGCCTGCAACAACCTTAGGAGTCACCATGCGTCGCGTTTTACTTTCCGTTTTGTTGCCAGCGTTGCTGGCGTCGGCCCTGCCTGCGCGCGCCGAGTTTTCGATACCCGGTTTTGAACTGGTGCAGACCGCGCCGGTGGAGACCCCGCTGCACAGCGCTGATTTGCGCGACCCGGCCACCGTGTGGACTGAATTGTTCGACGGCGCCAAAAGCGAGATCGCGATCGGCCAGTTCTACGTGGTCGGCCATGAGGGCAGCGTCTTCAACAAAGTGGTGGAGCACCTGGAGGCGGCCGGCAAGCGGGGCGTCAAGATCCGCTTCCTGCTGGACCAGAAGGGCGTCGGCCTGTCGGACAAGGCCACCATCGAGCGCTTGAAGGCGATACCGAACCTGGAATTGCGCATCATCGATTTCAACAAGTTGACCGGCAACGGCATCCTGCACGCCAAGTACCTGGTGGTCGACGGCGCCATCGCCTACATCGGCAGCCAGAACTTCGACTGGCGCTCGTTTGAGCATATCCACGAGACTGGCCTGCGCATCACCGACGCGAAGATCGTCGGCCAGGTGCAGGCGGTGTTCAACCAGGACTGGCGCGCGCAGGCCATCACCGCGCAGGGCCTGGTGGCGCCGGCGTTGAACGTCAAGGTGGCCACGCCGGACATCCACCAGTCGACCTTCCTGCTGTCCAGCCCCAACCAGTTCAACCCGGCCGGCGTCGGCGATTCCGAAGCGGGCCTGCCGGCGCTGCTGGCCGAAGCGAAGAACGAAGTGCGGGTGCAGTTGCTGGACTACGCGCCGCTGAGCTACGGCCCGAAAGGCACGCGGCCTTACTACGCCGTGATCGACAACGCGGTGCGCGCCGCCGCCAACCGTGGCGTAAAGATCAAACTGATGGTGTCGAACTGGAACCTGGAAGAGCCGGCGCTGGTCTACCTGAAAAGCCTGGCCGTGCTGCCCAACGTGGAGATCCGCGTGGTCACGCTGCCGGTGGCCAGCAGCGGCTTCATTCCGTTCGCGCGCGTCATCCACAGCAAGACCATGGTGATCGACAACCAGGTGGCGTGGGTCGGCACCAGTAACTGGAGCGGCGGCTACATGGACCTGTCGCGCAACCTGGAGGTGGTGATGCGCAACGAGAAAATGGCGCAGCGCCTGGCCGCGCTGCAGGAGCAGACGTGGAACTCGCCGTACGCCCAGCCGCTGGACATCAACAGGAAGTACGCCAAACCCGCCAAAGGCAGCCCCGAATGAACAAGCTTGTTTTGACTGTGGCGCTGAGCGGCGCCCTCGTTTCGTTCAACGCCCACGCATGGGGCAATGACGGCCACCGCGCCGTCGGCGCCATCGCCGACCAGCTGATCCAGGGCAGCAATGCGGAACAGCGTGTGAAGGCCTTGCTGCTGCCGGGTGAGAGCCTTGAAAAGATCTCCACCTGGGCCGACTGCGTCAAGGGCACGTATTGCGGTCCGCTGAGCGAAGAGATGACGGCCTATGTCGCCGCCAATCCGCAGCACAGCACCTACCACTACACCGACGTGCCGTTCCAGAACGCGCACTACCACGACCACGACGCCGGCACCGCCGACGACGATATCGTGCAGACGCTCAAGCAGTGCATCGCCACCCTGCAGGGCAAGGGCGACAAGACCAGCAACCCGCACAACTTCACGCCGCGCCAGGCGCTGCTGATCCTGACGCATCTGGCGGGCGACGTGGTGCAGCCGCTGCACGTGGGCGCGGCCTATGTCGACAAGAACGGCGCCTTCGTGGTGCCGCAAAAGCAGGCGCAGATCGACGCGGTCCATATGTACGATGCGCGTGGCGGCAACGACCTGCTGCTGGACGACATCAAGATGAGCGCCATCAGTGCGCAACTGATCCCGGCCGCGCCGGCGGAGGTCAAGCCGGCCGCGCAGGCCGTGGCGCCAGGCACGCCGCCGCGCGCGCCGCAGGCCACGCGACCGTTCCATTCGTATTGGGACACCACGGTGGTGAACTACGTCTTCCGCCGCATCGGCGCGCGCTCGCCGCAGGAGTTTGCGCAACTGGTTATCGCGTCAAAGCCGGCGGTGGAGGCCAACACCGGCGATCCAATCAGCTGGCCGTACGCGTGGGCCGACCAGTCGCTGGCGGTGGCCAAGCTGGCGCACAGCGGCGTTACGGCCGGCGCCATCGGCCAGCAGACCAGCAAGACCGGCGAGGTGTTTAACGTCTGGTCGCTGACGGTGCCGGACGATTACCCGGTTCCCAGTTCGGCCGCCGCGAAGACGCAGCTGATCCAGGGCGGCTACAACCTGGCCGCCGTGCTCAAGGCGATCTGGCAGTAAGGCGGGTTATTTTCCGGTGAGGGGATTGAACCACAGTTCGCCGCGTGTCAGCGGCGTCTGTGGCGTCAGTTTTGGATTGGCGAGGTGGATGACACGGCGCTTTTGCATGGCCGTGTTTTTGATTAAGTCGCCCTTGTAGCGCTGGAATAGCGTATCCAGCGTGCCGTCCTTGATCATCATTTCCATACCCGCTTCGATGCGCTTGGCCAGCAGCTTGCCTTCGGCATCGCGCCGCACGAAGAAGTAGCGCGGCAGCGGATAGTGCAGCAGCAGCGTTTGTTCCACCGCCATCCGCGGATGGGCGTTATGGCGCTCCTGGAACTCGCGCAGCGCCTCGTCGGCCGAGCGCGAATAGAAATCGAAGCGGTCCGCTTCCAGCATGGCGAACAGCCCGTCGTAGCTGCTGCCTTCAACCACCGGCACGCCGGCTTTCTCGAAGATGGGAACATCGGCCCAGCCCTGGCCCAGGCCCGCGCGCAGATGCCGCAAGTCGGCGATGGACTTGACCTTGGAGAAGCGTTGCTGGTCGGCGCCGCGTATCAGCAGCAGCCGGTAGCCCAGCAGGCCGCGGTCGACCGGCAGCCGCACCGGCATGAACTGGCGCTCCAGTTCCGGCGAGGTGGCGCGCACGAAGATGTTGATGCGTCCCGACGACGACGTCATCTCCTGCACCACGCGCGGCGGCGACATCGCCACGTCGGACTGGTGTTGTTCAAACACGCCATAGCGTGGCGTGGTTTTTTCCAGCGCGGCGCGCAACACCGCCCAGTCGTAGTCGTAGCGGCTGTCGATGCCGCCGCTGGTGAGCGGATAGGTCAAGTGAGTCGCGGCCCAGGCCGGGGACGTGAGCATGCAGGGCAACAGCAGCAGCGCGCGCCATATTCCCCGCAGTCTGTCCACCATGTTCCGCATCATGCCGCCCGCAACTTTTCAAATGGCTAGTGTGCCACGCCGGGCGGCGCGACGCCAAATTTTTCGGCGCGGTGGGATAACAACGGATCGTCGCGCTTCCTCCCCATACAATTGACTTAATCTGGGCAAACTGTCTATCCTAGAGTTGCGCTCACATGTGCAACCCCGGCCCAATCCCCGCCGCTCGTTCAGGCTATCGCCTGTCTTTCAACGCAGTCGGAGGTGTCGAAATATGAAGTATGCATTTTGGGTAAGCATCGCCAGCACCCTGGCCTTGGCCGCGAGTGCGCCTGTATCGGCGCAGACCGCCGCCGATCCGGTTCCCGCGTCCTCGCCGGTTACCGCCAACGTGACGCTGGCATCCCAATATATCTCGCGCGGTTTTCGCCAGACATGGGGCAAGCCCGCGCTGCAGGGCGGCTTCGATTACACTGGCCCGGGTGGTTTCTCGGCTGGTACCTGGCTGTCCAACGTCAGCAACCGCTTCGTCGAAAACGGCACGCTGGAGTGGGACCTTTACGGGGCTTACGGCGGCGCAGCCGGCGATGTCGGCTACAGTGCGGGCGTCTACTACTACAAATATCCCGGCGCCGAGATTCACGCGACCCACACCACCTACGATTATGCGGAGCTGGCGCTGGGGCTGACCTACAAGGCCGCCTACGCCAAGTACAACTACACGGTGACCAAGGAGTTCTTCGGTATCGAGAACGCGCGCGGCACCGGCTACCTTGACCTGGGCGCCAATGTCGACCTGGGCGAAGGCTATACGCTCAACCTGCACTTCGGCCATGGCCGCGTAGCCAACAACAGCATGTGGAGCTGGCGCGATTACAAGGCCGGCGTGACCAAGGTGCTGGCGCCGGGATGGGCCGTGTCGGCCGCGTACACCAAGGCGCACGGCAAGACCGGCGCCTACGACAACTACACGCTGGGGATACCCAATTCCGCCGGCGTAATCGAAACCTCGAACCCGGCCGACGGCACGCTGGTGCTGGCACTTACCCGGACCTTCTGACCTTTTTCGGGGACCTTATATGTCCAGAGTTTTTTCGACCTCTCTTTCATTGAACGGCAAGATCTGCGCAGCGGCGACCGCGCTGGTGGTGATCAGCCTCGCCATCACCGCCACGGTGATAGGCATCCGCAGCAGCGCAAGCGCCGAGGCGGCGGCCATGAACCTCGCCCGCACCTCGGCGCGGGAAGTGGCGGGCGCGCTGCAGGCGCGCATTGCCAGTAACCTGTCGTCGGTGATCAACCTGGCCGGCGCCATGCGCGGCACGCGCGGCGCCAACCAGGCGTTGTCGCGCGACCAGGTCAACGAGATGGTCAAGGCCACGCTGCTTGGGTCGGAAGACCTGATCGGCTCCGCCGTTACCTGGGAACCGAATGCGCTGGATGGCAAGGATGCCGACTTCGCCGGCAAGCTGCCGTTGTACGATCCCAGCGGCCGCTATATGCCTTACTGGACCCGCGCCAGCGGCGGCGGCACCCACGTCGAGCCGATCGTGTTCGATAGCGCGCCTGGCGCCAACGACTGGTATGACATCCCGAAGCGGAACGGCAAGGTATTTTTCACCGAACCGTATGTCTATCCGGTGGACGGCAAGCCCACGCTGATGGCGTCCCTGGTGGCGCCGATCATGATCGAAGGTAAATTCCAGGGCACCGCCAGCGCCGACTTCATGCTCACGCGCCTGACCAGGATACTCAACGAATTGAAGGTGATCGACGGCGCGAAACTGAGCCTGATATCCAATGGCGGCCTGTATGCCAGCCATCCGGTCGCCGAAAAGCTGGGCAAGAAGGCGGAAGACATACCGGCGGCCGGCCTCGATCGCGTGCGCCAAGGGCAGGCTTACGAATACGAGGACGGCCAAGGCCTGGTGCACCTGCTGCAGCCCTTGTTCATCCACCCCGAGACCGGCCCGTGGTCGGTGCAGCTGACCTTCCCGAAAAGCGTGGCGCTGGCCCCCGCGCGCGAGCTGCTGATGTACACGCTGATCGTGTCGGTGGTGTGTGCGGTGGCGACGGCGCTGGTGCTGATCGCTGTGCTGTTCCGCCTGACCGCGCCGTTGCGCACCCTGGCCGCGCGGATGACGGCACTGTCCAGCGGCGACGCGGACCTGAGCGTGAAGCTGGAGGTGAACGGCAGCGACGAACTGGCCGTGATCGGCAATGGCTTCAATCAATTCGTCGGCAACATCCACGATGTGCTGGTGCAGGTGAGCGACAGCGCCGAGAACGTGGCGCGCGGCAGCGCTGAAATCTCGCACGGGAATTCCGATCTGTCGGCGCGCACCGAGCAGCAGGCCAGCGCGCTGGAGGAAACCGCCGCTTCGGTCGAGCAGCTGACCAGCACCGTCAAGGAGAATGCGGAGAATGCCCGTCAGGCCAACGAGCTGGCCGGGTCGGCGTCCGCGGTGGCGCAGCGCAGCGGCGCGGTGGTGTCGCAGGTGGTGGCGACGATGGCGTCGATTAACGATTCGTCGAACAAGATCGTCGACATCATCAGCGTCATCGACGGCATCGCGTTCCAGACCAACATCCTGGCGCTGAACGCGGCGGTGGAGGCGGCGCGCGCGGGAGAGCAGGGACGTGGCTTCGCGGTGGTGGCGTCGGAAGTGCGCAACCTGGCGCAGCGCAGCGCGGCCGCCGCCAAGGAGATCAAGCAGCTGATCGACGACTCGGTCGGCAAGGTGGCTGCCGGCAGCCGTCTGGTCGACGAAGCCGGCAGCACGATGGAAGAAGTGGTGTCCAGCGTGCAGCGCGTGACGGCGATCATGAGCGAGATCACGGTGGCCACGGCGGAGCAGAGCGAGGGCATCGCCCAGGTCAACCAGGCCATCGTGCAGATGGATGGCGTGACGCAGCAGAACGCCGCCCTGGTGGAGGAAGCCGCTGCGGCGGCGGAAAGCCTGCAGGAGCAGGCGGCCCATCTGGCGCAGGCGGTCAGCGTGTTCAAGCTGGATCGTGGCCCGGCGGTGGCGGCTCCGGCGACGCGTGCGCCAGCGCCGGTGGCGCGGCGCGTGGCGCCACCCGTGGCCCGTGCATCGGCATTGCCGGCCGCGCCGAAGCGCGTGGTCGCCGACAAGCCCAAGGCACCGGCCAAGGCCGACAGCGAGTGGGAGGAGTTTTAAAAAGCCAGCGCCGCCAAGCTCCGATTGTCAGGACGCCAGCACCACCTCGATGCCCAGTTCGCGGTAGGGCGCCAGCAGCGCTGCGGACACTCCGGCGTTGACCACGATCGCGCCGACGCGCTCCAGCGGCGCTATCTGGAACGGCGAGGCGGTGTCGAGTTTTTCGGGCGACGCCAACACCACCGTCCTGACCGACGCCGCCGCGATGGCGCGCTTGATGCCCGCCTCGTCGTAGTCGCCGGTGCTGATGCCTTGCAGCGGATGCAGGCTGCACACACCCATGAAGAAGATATCGGCGCGGATCTGCGCGATGGCTTCCAGCGCGGACGGTCCCATCGCCACGATGGAGTGCTTGAACAGGCGGCCGCCGATCAGGATCACTTCGATCAGCGGATGCCCGGCCAGCTCCACAGCGATGCTCGGGCTGTGCGTGACGACGGTGCAGCGCAGCGCCGGCGGCAGCGCGCGCGCCAGCTGGACGGCGGTGGTGCCGCCGTCGATGAACACCACATGTCCAGGCGCGATCATGGCCGCCGCCGCGCGCGCAATGGCGGGCTTGGCGTCGCTCGAGAGCTGCTGGCGCTGGGCGAAACTGCCCATCGCCGGCGAGGCGGGCAGGTCGAGCGGCAGCGCGCCGCCGTGCACCCGCTGCAGCAGGCCTTCCGCCGCCAGCTCGCGCAGGTCGCGGCGGATCGTGTCTTCCGATAGTCCCAGCTCCTCGCTGAGTGTTTTTGCGACGATCTGGCCGTCCTGTTTCAGGCGGGCGATCAGCAGTTCCTTGCGTTGACGTGTCAGCATGTGCATGAATTTTCTTGATGTTGCACGATATTGCATGATATCGTAAAAAAACGCAACCTTGATCAAGGAGATCGACATGCCCGAAGACCGCATCCGCATCCACAAAGTGGAGACCCTGTCCGACGACTGGTTCCTGCTGCAAAAGACCACCTTCGACTACCGCCGCAACGACGGCAGCTGGCAGCGCCAGACGCGCGAGACCTACGACCGTGGCCACGGCGCCACCATCCTGCTGTACAACCGCGAGCGGCGCACGGTGGTGCTGGTGCGGCAGTTTCGCTTTCCGACCTACGGCAACGGCCATGACGGCTTCCTGATCGAAGCCGCCGCCGGACTGCTGGACCGGGCCAGCCCGGAGGAGCGCATCAAGGCCGAGGTGGAGGAGGAAACCGGCTACCGCGTGGGCGAGGTGCGCAAGGTGTTCGAAGCCTTCATGAGTCCCGGCTCGGTGACGGAGCGGCTGTACTTCTTCGTGGCCGAATACGAGCCGGCGTCGCGCATCGGCAGCGGCGGCGGCATCGAGGAGGAGGGCGAGGACATCGAAGTGCTGGAGTTGACGATGGCGGAAGCGATGCAGATGATGGCCGACGGCCGCATCGCCGACGGCAAGACCATCATGCTGCTGCAATACGCCGCGCTGCATCTGATGCCCGCGTCCTGAACCGAACTGGGCCGCAAAAATCCGCAGCCCCGGCCACACACTTTGTGTGCGCTCAATCGGTAAAAGGACTACAGTCATACAGTGGCGTATGCAACTGATCGCCACCAACCTGCTTGATGATTTCTGCATGCGTCATCCGAACGCGCGGATTCCCATCGCTCATTGGCGGAAAGTAATGGCAGGTGCTTTTTTCCCTGACTATGTCCATCTTCGGCGAACTTTTCGGCATGCGGACTACGCCGCACCGTTCACGATATTTAACGTCGGGGGCAACAACTATCGCATCATTTCGAGAATTGAATATAGCAGAGACATTGCGCAGATCCGCTGGGTGCTGACCCATTCCGAATATGACAAGTGGACCCGGCGGTTTCTAAAGGGAGAAATTAAATCATGAACAATCCGAGCGATCCAGGTTCTGTTGGGCCTGACATTGCTGAACTTCAAGCTGCTTGGTTGTCATTTGAGCGGCTTACAAACTTGCGGCCTTTGCGGACTGACGCGGATCATCGGGATGCGTTGAAATTACTGGATGCAATTTGGAATGCTGTTCATGAAAAACCCTCTCATCCCTTATCCAGTCTGTTTGACTTGCTAGGGGAAATGATCAGTGAATATGAAAAAAAACGCTACCCGATGCCGGAAAGTGAACCGCACGAGATGCTGGCGTTTCTCATCGAGCAGGGCGAACGGACTGCGGAGGACTTTCATGGGATAATGGATCAGGTCGAGCTGGATGCGGTGCTTGCCGGGCGGCGCAAAATTGATGGCGACTTGGCGGGAAAACTGGCAAGCTTGTTCGGCGTGCCGGCTACGGTGTTCCTGAAAAGCGCTACCATCAACGCATGAGAACATATTTTTTAGCGGTGCTGCTGGCCGCCGGCCATGCTGCGGCGGCGGGCGATGCCAAGGTGGGGGAGGCGCTGTTCAAGCGCTGCGCGTCCTGCCATCAGGTCGGGACTTATGCGCAGGGTGGCTTCGGGCCGCAGTTGAACGCCATCGTCGGCCGGCGCGCGGCGTCGACCAAGGACTACAAGTACTCGGAAGCGATGAAGAAGTCGGGACTGGTGTGGGACGAGAAAACGCTGGCCGCATTCCTGCGCGCGCCGCACGACGTGGTGCCGGGGACCAGCATGCGTTTTTGGGGGATCAAGGATGAACAGCAGGTCGCCGACCTGCTGTCCTATTTGCGTTCACTGCATTAGCGCGATTTGACGAACGGCGTACCCAGCGCCTTCGGCGCCACCGACTTGGCCATCAGACCGGCCAGCACGATCACGGTGACCACGTACGGCACCATCTGGATCAGCGAACCTGGCAGGCGGCCCACCACCGGCAGGTCCACGCCTTCGATCTGGATCTGCACCGCGCCGAAGAAGCCGAACATCAGGCAACCGAGGAAGGTGTACACCGGACGCCAGTTACCGAACACCATCGCGGTCAGCGCCAGGTAGCCGGCACCGGCCGACATATCGCGCAGGAAGAAGCCACTCTGCACGATCGCCAGGTAGGCGCCCGAGAACGAGCACAGTACGCCCGCGATCAGCATCGCGATATAGCGCTGGCGCTCGACGCTGACGCCGGCCGCATCGGCCGCGTGCGGGTTCTCGCCGCAGGCGCGCAGGCGCAGGCCGAAGCGCGTGTGGTACAGCACCCAATGCACCAGCGGCACCAGGCCAAACGCCAGGTACACCAGCACCGAATGGCCGCCGATCAGGTGCGCGTACAGCCAGCCGATGAACGGTATGCCTTCCACCGCCGCGCTGCCGGGCAGCACCACGTCGAACAAGCGCGCCTGGCCCAGGTCCGGCGTGCGTCCGCCCTGCTGGAAGAAGAACTGCGCGACCACGAAGGTCAGGCCGCTCATGGCGATGTTGATCGCGATGCCGGCCACCAGCTGGTTGCCCTTCTGCGTGATCGCGACATAGGCTTGCAGCGTCGCCAGCAGCACCGATACCAGCATGCCGGCGGCCACGCCGTACCAGGGGTTCTGCGTGGCGAAGGCCACGGCCGCCGACACGAAGGCCGACGCCAGGATCTTGCCTTCCAGGCCGATGTCGATCACGCCCGAACGTTCGGCGAACAGGCCGGCCATGCCGGCGAAAATCAGCACCGGCGCGTTGCGCACGGTCGATACCAGGATGCTGCCGATTTGGAGGTCTTCAAAAGTCATGTCGGTCTCACTTCTTCCGTTTGATCAGGGCGGCGATGGCCGGGGCGTAGAAGTTCTCCATCGCGCCGCAGAACAGGATGATCAGGCCCTGGATGAAGATGAAGGTTTCGGGCGGAATGTTCTGCTTTTCCAGCGACAGGTCGAAGCCGCCCTGGATCAGCGCGCCGAACAGCACGGCCGACAGGAAGATCCCCACCGGATGCTGGCGTCCCATCAGCGCGATCGCGATGCCGACGAAGCCCGCGCCGCCGACGAAGTTCAGTGACAGGTAGTGGGTCGAGCCCATGATGGAGTTGACCGAGCCCAGGCCGGCCAGCGCGCCGGAGATCAGCATGACGGTGATGATCATCTTGCTGATGCGGACGCCCGCGTAGTGCGCCGCGTGCTTGTTCAAGCCCGTGGCGCGCAGCTTGAAGCCCCACGAGGAACGCGACACCATCACGCCATAGATCACCAGCGCGATGATCGCCAGGAAGAAGCTGATGTTGAGCGGCGTCTCGCCCAGCACCGGGAACCACTGGTTCAGGCGCGGCATCTCGGCGGCGGCGCTGAAGGCGCGGCTGGCCGGATTCTGCTCGCCCGCC
This sequence comes from Duganella vulcania, assembly GCF_009857655.1. Classification (NCBI taxonomy): domain Bacteria; kingdom Pseudomonadati; phylum Pseudomonadota; class Betaproteobacteria; order Burkholderiales; family Oxalobacteraceae; genus Duganella; species Duganella vulcania. The sequence continues at coordinate 65,108 of NZ_WWCX01000016.1, read as the reverse complement.
GGCACCAGGTACTTGACGATCACGGTGTTCATCAACGCGCCGGCGATGTAGTTGAACATGATGGTGGTGACCACCACATGGCTGCCGCGTTTCGCTTGCAGGTAGCCGGGCAGGAAGGCCCACAGCGCGCCGAACAAGGCCGCGCCGATCATGCCGACCGGGATCAGTAGCCACATCGGCAGCGAGCTGTCGAAGGCCAGCATGGCCAGCGTCAGGCCCAGGCCCGCGAAGTACATCTGGCCCTCGGCGCCGATGTTGAACAAGCCGGCCTGCATGGCGATCGAAACCGCCAGGCCGGTGAAGATGAAGGTCGAGGCGTAGAACAGCGTGTAGCTCAAGCCTTCGGGATTGACGACGGCGCTGTTGATCAGGATGCCCATCGATTCGACCGGGCTTTCGCCCAGCAGGTAGATCACCAGCGCGGCCACCAACAGGGCCGACAGCAGGTTCAGGATGGGCATTACAAACGCGGTTGCCCAGCGTGGCAGGTCGTGGTTATTCATGATTTGTGCATCCCGCCCATCAGCAAGCCGATACGGGTCGTGTCGAATTCTTCAATTTTCAGTTCGCCGGTGATGCGGCCGCCGCACATGACCAAAATACGGTCCGCCAGCGCGCGCACTTCTTCCAGCTCCACGGACACCAGCAAGATCGCCACGCCGGAATCGCGCAGCGCGAGCAGCTGCTTGTGGATGCTTTCGATGGTGCCGATGTCGACGCCGCGCGTCGGCTGGCCGACCAGCATCAGCTTGGGCTGCGCCAGCACTTCGCGGGCGATTACCACCTTTTGCTGGTTGCCGCCCGAGAGCAGGCCGATACGCAGGTCGTGGTTGTTGGGGCGGACGTCGAAGTTCTTCATCAGCTCCGCGCAGCGCGCGGCTATGGCCTTGAAGTCGAACAGGCCCCAGCGGTTTTTCAGCTTGTCCTGGTAGCCGAGGATGGTGTTGTGCATGACCGAGAAGGCCTTCACTACGCCGTCGCGCAGGCGGTCTTCCGGAATGTGGGCGATGCCCAGGTCGCGGAAGGTGCGCGGCAAGCCGTCGGCGTCGGAGCGGCCGGCGAAGGGCAGCGCCTTGCCGAGGAATTCCAGCTTGCCGGAGGTCGGCAGGCGCATGCCCGACAGGATCTCCATCAACTCGCTCTGGCCGTTGCCGGACACGCCGGCGATGGCGACGATCTCGCCGGCGCGCAGCGTGAAGCCGATATCGGCCAGCAGCTTGACCTGCTGTTCGTCCTGCAGCTGCAGGCCTTCGACCTGCAGCACCGGCGCGCCCGGATTGTAGGGCGCGCGCGGCAGGTTGTTCTCAATCGGACGGCCGACCATCATGTTGGCCAGGTCTTCCTTGGTGGTGCCGGCGGTCGGCACGGCGCCGATCACGCGGCCGCCGCGCATCACGGTGACGGTGTCGGTGATGTCGAGGATCTCCTGCAGCTTGTGCGTGATCAGGATGATGGTCTTGCCCTGTTCCTTGAACAGGCGCAGGATCTCGAACAGCGACTCGGTCTCCTGAGCGGTTAGCACGGCGGTCGGCTCGTCCAGGATCAGGATGTTGGCGCTGCGGTAGATCTGCTTGAGGATCTCCACGCGCTGCTGCGCGCCCACCGACAGATCGTGGATGGTGGCCAGCGGATCGACGTCGAGGCGGTAGCGGGTGCAGATCTCGCGCAGCTGCGCTTCGACGGCGGCGCGCTTGGACTTGAGCTTGAAACCGCCCTCGCTGCCCAGCATCACGTTATCGAGCACGGTCATGTTCTCGACCAGCATGAAGTGCTGGTGCACCATGCCGATGCCCAGCTCGATCGCTTCCTGGCTGTTGTGGATGCGGCGCGCCTGGCCATCGAGCAGGATCTCCCCGCCGTCGGCGCGGTAGTATCCGTACAGGATGCTCATCAGGGTCGATTTGCCGGCGCCGTTCTCGCCCACCAGGCCGTGGATGGAACCCTTGGCGATGGTGAAGCTGACGTCCGTGTTCGCTTTGACGGCTCCGAAATGCTTGGAGATGCCGCGAAATTCTACTGCTGGCTGCATAGGATCGTTTTCGGTGCGGGGTTAGATAAAAATACGCAAAATGTTAAACGCGCCGCACGGGGAGTGTCCCCGGCGGCGCGCTCAATGTTCAAACATGGGTCAGGCCGGGCAGGCTGCGCCCGAACGGATGTCGATGACTTTGACCTTGCCGTCGATGATGTCCTTGCGGGCACCCATGACGCGCTTCTCGATTTCCGGCGTGATCAGCTTGCGGTTGTTCTCGTCCAGCGCCCAATCGACGCCGCCTTCCTTCAGGCCCTTGGCGGTGACGCCGGCCTTCCAGGTACCGTTCTTCATCTGCATGAAGGCGTCGTACACGGCCACGTCGACGTGCTTGACCATCGAGGTCAGGATGGTGCCGGGATAGAGGCCGTTCTGGTTCGAGTCGACGCCGATCGCCAGCTTGCCTTTTTCCTTGGCCGTCTGCAGCGTGCCCAGGCCCGAACCGCCGGCCACGGCGAACACCACGTCGACGCCACGGTCGAACTGCGAGCGTGCCAGCTCACCGCCCTTGGCCGGGTTGTTCCACGAATCGGAGGAGGTGCCGACCATGTTGGAGTTCATCTCGATCTTCGGGTTGACCGCCTTGGCGCCCTGGGCGTAGCCGCAGGCGAAGGTGCGGATCAGCGGGATGTCGACGCCACCGATGAAGCCCAGCTTTTTCGATTTCGACGCCATGGCTGCGGCCACGCCGGCCAGGTACGAGCCTTCCTCTTCCTTGAAGGTGATCGAGTTGATGTTGGCGCCTTGCGCCACGCCGTCGATCAGCACGAAGCGCACTTTAGGGAATTCCTTGGCGACCTTCTGCACGGCGGCCTGCTGGGCGAAGCCGATCGAGGCGATCATGTCCAGGTTCTTGCGGGCCAGGCCGCGCAGCACTTGCTCGGCCTGGGTGTCGCTGGAGGCTTGCACCTCGATGAAATTGATGTTGGTTTCCTTCTTGAAGCGCGAGGCGCCTTCAAAAGCGGACTGGTTGAACGACTTGTCGAACTTGCCGCCTGCGTCATACACGATGCCCAGCTTTGGGTCAGCCGCGGACGCGCTGGCAGCGATGAACAGTGCTGCAACCGTCAAACTAAGTTGTGAAAGTTTCATGAATAGGCTCCTGGAAGATCGATATTGTATATTTTTATTGGACGAAACATGTAATTCGAGGCCGCTTTATCGCGGCAAATCCCTGATTTTTAGAGGTTTGCCTCGGAGATGGCGGCCGATTTACGCCGTCAGCGCCAGCAGTTGGTCAAAAGCTTGTTCAAATTGCAGCAGGCCGGCGGACAGCAATTGCTGGCCCACCGTTTCCAGATCGATGCCGTGGCGCGCCAGTTGCGCCATCACGGCCCGGTCGGCGTCGATGTCGGTGTCGAGCAGCGTGGCGGCCGCCTCGCCGTGGTCGCGGAAGGCGGCCAGCGTGGCGTCGGGCACGGTGTTGATGGTGTGCGGGCCGATCAGGCCTTCGACATAGCGCACGTCGCGCTGGTCCGGGTGCTTGGTGCCGGTGCTGGCCCACAGCAGCCATTGCGGCGTGGCGCCGAAGGCCGCGAACACGGCGAAGCCGCCGTCGTTCGTCCAGTCGTGGTAGGCGATGCGGGCGGCGGCCATGGCGGCGCGGCCGCGCAGGGCGACCGCGGTCTCGTCGGCCGAGTTCTCCAGCAGGGCGTCGACCGCGACGTCGATGCGGCTGATGAAGACGCTGGCCACGCTGGCGATGCGCTGCACCGAGGAGGTGTCCTGCAGGCGGCGCGCCAGGCCGCGGCGGTGGGCGGCGCGCACGGCCTGGATCTGGCTGGCGGTGAAGATCAGCGTCATGTTGACGTTGATGCCGGCGTAGATCACTTCCTCCAGCGCGGCGATGCCGGCCGGCGTGGCCGGGATCTTGATCATGGCGTTGGGCCGGTCGATCGCGGCCCACAGGCGCCGGGCGGCGGCGATGGTGCCGTCGATGTCGTGGCTCAGGCGCGGCGAGACTTCGAAGCTGACGAAGCCGGCCTTGCCGTCGGACTCGCGGTACAGCGGCGCGAACAGGTCGCAGGCGCGCTGCACGTCCGGCAGCACCAGCGCCTCGAAGCGCGCCTCGGGCGTCGCCAGCGAAGTGCGCAGCTGCGGCAGCGCGGCCTGGTAGGCGGCGTCGTGGCGGATGGCGTGGTGGAAGATGGCGGGGTTGGACGTCAGGCCCTGGATGCCGTCGGCGGCGATCAGCTGCGCCAGTTGGCCGGAGGCGAGCAGGCCGCGGCTCAGGTTGTCGAGCCAGATTTGTTGTCCCAGCGCGCCGACAGCGCGCAGCCGGCTTTGTTCGAGCATGTTATTCATCTACATCTACCGTCCAAGATTGTGTCCCGGCGACCATTGCCGGGAGTCATGTCGCACTGCCGCAACAGTTGAGGCCGAATTTAATATTGTTGTGCTGTTGCTTTTTTGTCCGTTTGGAAAAATTTCCTGCTTGTTGGATAACTTGATTTCCGCATGTTCAGGGGCTGCCGGGGCATCCCGAGGGAGCTTGGAAATCGCTTGTTTAGCTGCAAGCGGGGTGGTTTTGCCGTACTAAACAGCCCGTTTTTTAGGCCGTCCACTACTATGCATCAGCGTCGATATGTAGGGCAAATTCGATTTTATTTAGCTATTTATATAAAATTGATATGAATCGCATCGTTGAAAATGTGAGTTTCTGCCATTTTTTTCCATGCTAGCATGGTTGGTAGTTTGCATATTCTTATGCGAAACAGCGTAGTTTCGATACATTTTTACCAACAAAAAACAAGGACATCGCCCGCCGCGATCCGCGGCGAAGGTGAGATTTTGGAGTGATATTTCAACCTTGCCTACACAATAGGGAGCAGGACTCATGAGCAAAAAAAGTAGTGGTTACGCAGCGCGGACACTGATCGCGCTGGCAGTTGCAAGCGCATTCCCTCTGCACGCGGCGATGGCCGCTGAAGCGGCGGCCGCCACCGCAGCAGGCCAGCCGGCGGCCGACGCCCCGGAAACCGCCACCAAAGGCCAGCTGGAAACCGTGATCGTGACCGCGCAGCGCCGCGCCGAAAACATCAAGGACGTGCCGATGTCGATCGCCACGCTCAAGGGCGACAAGCTCGACGTGCTGACCTCGGGCGCCGCCGACATCCGTTTCCTGGCCGGCCGCTCGCCGTCCGTCAACGTGGAATCGGACTACGGCCGCACCTTCCCGCGCTTCTACATCCGCGGCCTGGGCAATACCGACTTCGACCTGAACGCGTCCCAGCCGGTCGGCCTGGTGATGGATGACATCGTCCAGGAAAACGCCATGCTGAAAGGCTTCCCGGTGTTCGACGTGGACCAGGTCGAAGTGCTGCGTGGCCCGCAGGGCACGCTGTTCGGCCGTAACTCGCCGGCCGGCGTGATCAAGTTCGACTCGGCCAAGCCGGTCTTCAAGCAAGAGGGCTACCTGACCCTGGGCCTGGGCAACTACTCGTCCAAGACCGCCGAAGGCATGTTCAACATTCCGGTCAACGATGTGGTCGCGCTGCGCTTCTCGGGCACCAGCCAGCACCGTGGCAACCGCGTGCACAACACCAATCCAACCGCGAACAAGGGCACCCAGGACTTCGAAGGCTACGGCGACAACGCCTTCCGCCTGCAGGCGCTGGTCAAGCCGAACAAGGACTTCAGCGCGCTGTTCAACTACCACGAGCGCGACTACCACGGCAGCGCCACGCTGTTCCGCGCCAACATCATCAAGAAGGGCAGCAGCGACCTGGTCGATGGCTTCGACTACAGCTCCTACCCGACCGACGGCATCAACTACCAGAAGCTGACCACCAAGGGCGGCAACATCCGCCTGAAGTACAACCTGGACGACATCACGCTGCACTCGATCACCGGCTATGAAACGCTGAAGTTCAACAGCCGCGCCGACGTGGATGGCGGCTACGGCTGCAACATCGGCGGCTGCCAGGTGCTGCCGGCCGGCCCGGGCGCGATTCCGTTCCCGGTCGAGACCGCCGACCTGCTGCCTAACCACAAGCAGTTCTCGCAGGAGTTCCGCGCCGAGTCGAACTACAAGGGTCCGCTGCAGTGGATCGGCGGCCTGTTCTTCTTCAACGAAGACATCCAGATCGATTCGATCGGCTTCAACTCCTTCGCGCCGGGCAATCCGCAGAGCCCGAACTTCGCGCAGCAGTTCCAGCACGCCAAATCGTGGGCGGCATTCGGCTCGCTGAACTACACCGTCAGCGACAAGCTGAAGGTGCGCGGCGGCCTGCGCTACACCACCGACAAGAAGGAATTCTCGGCCCTGCGTTACGAACCGCCTCTGATGTCCGGCCCGTTCGGCATCGAAAACACCTCGCACAACCTGAGCTGGGACCTGAGCGGCACCTACGAGCTGAGCAAGACCACCAACCTGTTCGGCCGCGTGGCCACCGGCTACCGCGCGCCATCGATGCAGGGCCGCCTGAACGGCCTGGGCGACAAGCCATCGTTTGCCGGCGCGGAAAAAGCGCTGTCGTATGAAGCCGGCATCAAGCAGGACCTGTTCGACAAGCGCGCCCGACTGAGCGCGTCGGTGTTCCAGTACCGCGTCAAGGACAAGCAGCTGACCGCGGGTAGCGGCTCGGTCAACATGAACCAGCTGATCAATGCTGAGAAAGTGACTGGCCAGGGCGTTGAAGTGGACTTCCAGGCCAACCTGAGCGACGAGTTCAGCATGACCCTGGGCGGCAGCTACAACGACACCGAGATCAAGGATCCGAACCTGTTCGTGCAGTACTGCGGCAACTACGGCAACAACCCGACGCACCTGAGCGGCTGCACGCCGACCAATGCGGCGGGCCCGTTCGCCGGCACGTCCAAGATCAACGGCAACCCGCTGCCGCGCGCGCCGAAGACCCAGCTGAACTTCACCCTGAAGTACAGCAAGGAGATCGGCAACGGCGAGTTCTATGCCTACACCGACTGGACCTACCGCAGCAGCTACAACTTCTTCCTGTACGAGGCGCCTGAGTACAAGGCCCGTCCTCTGACCGAAGGCGGCGTACGTGCAGGCTACAAGTGGGGCAACGGCAAATACGAGGCAGCGCTGTTCGGCCGTAACATCACCGACAAGCGCGTGGTCATCGGCGCCATCGACTTCGACAACCTGACCGGCATGTTGAACGAGCCACGCACCTGGGGCGGCACCTTCAAGGTCAACTTCTAAGGAATTGACCGCTATGTGAAAATCCCCGCGCATCGTAAGATGTGCGGGGATTTTTTTTATTGATGGAGCCTGATTCGTGAATCATACCGTCGTCAATTTGTGGCCGCTGCTCGGTGTGGCCGTCATCATACTGGGCTTCGCGCTGCGCGCCCATCCGGTACTGGTGGTGATCGTGGCCTGCGCCGTCACCGGCTTTGCCGCCGCCATGCCGGTCGAGCATTTGCTCGCAACCCTGGGCACGGCCTTCATCAAGACCCGCAACCTGCCATTGATCCTGCTGCTGCCGCTGGCGGCCATCGGCCTGCTCGAGCGCTTCGGATTGAAGGAGCACGCGCAGGCGTCGATCGCGCGCATCAAGTCCGCCACCACCGGCCGCCTGCTGATCGTCTACCTGGCGATTCGCGAGATCAGCGCCGCCTTCGGCCTGACCAGCATCGGCGGCCACCCGAACATGGTGCGCCCGCTGATCGCGCCGATGGCGGAGGGCGCCGCCGAAGTGCGCTACCCGGCGCTGACCGGGGAGCTGCGCCACCGCATCCGCGCCATGTCGGCCGCCACCGACAACGTCGGCCTGTTCTTCGGCGAGGACGTGTTCGTGGCCTTCGGCGCCATCCTGCTGATGCAGACCATCCTGCGCGGCGAAGGGCTGGAAGTCGATCCGCTGCACATGGCGCTGTGGGGCATACCGACCGCGGTGACGGCCTTCCTCATCCACTCCTGGCGCCTGCACCGGCTGGACGCGCAGATCGCCCGCGCCATGCTGGCGGTGAAGGAGCCGGCATGATACTCAAGCTCGAATACTTCTACTATGTGCTGGGCGCCATGCTGCTGCTGGTCGCCTGGATGTCGCTGACGGACAAGCACAATCCCAAGCGCTGGTCCAGCGCCCTGTTCTGGGCCTTGTACGCGGTGGTCTACCTGGCCGGTGACTTCCTGCCGCCGGTGGCGGCGGGCGTGCTGATGGTGGTGATGGCGCTGATCGCCGGCTTCGGCGGCGTGGCGCTGGGCCGCTACGGCGAACGCACGCAGGAAGAACGCAAGAGCAGCGCGCAGCGCCTCGGCCATCGCCTGCTGATCCCGGCGCTGATCATCCCCGCCACCACGGTGATCGGCTCCACGCTGCTCAAGGATGTGCACCTGGGTGGCCTGCCGCTGCTCGACCCGAAGAACGCCACCTTGGCCAGCCTGGGGTGCGGCTCCTTGTTCGCGGTGGTCACGGCCTGCTGGCTGACGCGCGCCACGCCGATGCAGGCGATGCGCGAGTCGCGCCGCCTGATCGACCATCTGGGCTGGGCGGTGGTGCTGCCGCACATGCTGGCGGTGCTTGGCCTGCTGTTCACCGAAGCCGGCATGGGCAAGGCGGTGGCGCACGTGGTCACGTCCTACATCAATCTCGACGTGCGGCTGGTGGCGGTGGCCGTGTACTGCATCGGCATGGCGCTGTTCACCGTCATCATGGGGAATGGCTTCGCGGCGTTCCCGGTGATCGCGGGTGGCGTCGGCATCCCGGTGCTGGTCGGCGTGTACCACGCCAATCCGGCGGTGATGGCGGCGATCGGCATGTTCAGCGCCTACTGCGGCACCTTGATGACGCCGATGGCGGCCAACTTCAACATCGTACCCGCCGCGCTGCTGGAACTGCCCGACAAGAACGCCGTCGTGAAGATTCAACTGGGCACCGCGTTGCCGCTATTGCTTGCTAATATTGCACTTCTTTATTTTCTAATGAACATGTGACCTGCATGTGAGTTGGAGTAGAGTAGCGCACAAACAAGCGCAGCAATCGGAGCACATGTAGATGAAAAAGATAATATTGTTGACCGGGTTCGAGCCGTTTAACAAGGAGACCATCAATCCCTCGTGGGAAGCGGTACGCGCTCTCGCGGAATGGCATGAAGGCGACTTCGTGGTCCACGCGCGCCAGCTGCCCTGCGTGTTCGGGCAGGCCAGCAAGGTGCTGCACCAGGCGGTGGAAGAGCTACAGCCCAGCATCGTGATCGCGGTCGGGCAGGCCGGTGGCCGGGTCGATCTGTCGGTGGAACGCATCGCCATCAACATCGACGACGCGCCCATCGCCGACAACCAGAAACGCCAGCTGGTCGACCAGCCCATCGTCACCAACGGCCCTGCGGCCTACTTCTCCACGCTGCCGATCAAGGCGATCGTGCATGCGCTGCGCGAGGCGGGGCTGCCGTCGTCGGTATCGCAGTCGGCGGGCACGTATGTGTGCAACCACGTGTTCTATAGCCTGATGCACCAGGCGCACGAATGGGGCACGACGATGCGCGCAGGCTTTATCCACATTCCGTATCTGCCGCAGCAGGCGGCGGCGCATCCGGGCGCGGCCAGCATGAAGCTGGAGGACATGATCGAAGGGCTGCGCATCGCCATCCGCACCACGCTGGCCCACGACGTGGACACGCGCGAGGCGGGCGGTGTGACGCACTAAGCCCCTGGCTTGACGGGGTTGAGGATGTTGAGGAAGGCCCGCACTACCGGCGCGTCGTCCAGCGTGGTGTAGGTGATGTACAAATTCGCCGACGGCGGATTGGTGCGGATCGGCAGGAACACCACGCCCGGCCAGCCGATGCGGCTGGTGGTCTCGGGCAGCAGCGCCACGCCCAGGCCCGCACCCACCATCGCCAGCAGCGTCTGCGGCTCGGAGGCCTCCTGGAATATCGTCGGCTGGAAGCCGGCCTTCACACAGCATTGAATCAGGTAGCGCGGGAAGGATGACTTGTCCAGCGCCAGTGTCAGCATCGGCTCCTCGGCGATGTCGGTCAGCTCGATCGCTTCCTGCTTGGCCAGCGGGTGATGCTCGTTGATGGCCACGCACACGTCCTCGCGGAAGCACAGCTCCTGGCGCAGGTTGTCGTTCCGCAGATCGTCCTCGTCCAGCTTTGGCTCGCGCCAGAAGCCCACGTCGATTTGCTTGGCGCGCAGCGCGTCGTATTGCAGCGTCGGTCCCAGTTCGTGCAGGGTCCAGCTCACGCGCGGGAACTTGGTCTGGAACTCTTCCAGCAAACTCGGTATCGGTCCCCACATCGCCGAGCCGACGATGCCCACCCGCAGCCGTCCCACCTCGCCGCGGTCGATCTGGCGGATGGTGTCGATGGTCATGCGCATCTTGCCCAACAGGTCGGACGCTTCGCTCATCAGCGCCTTGCCCGCCACCGTCAGCTCGAAGGTGCGGGTGGTGCGGGCGAACAGCTTCACGCCCAGTTCATTTTCCAGCTTCATGATCTGCTGGCTCAAAGGCGGCTGCGATATGTGCAGCCGCTCGGCGGCGCGGCTGAAACTCTTTTCTTCTGCGACGGCGAGGAAGTACCTCAGTTGTTTCAGATCGATGGACATGGCGTTCTTTGGGCGATGTGGGACGATGTCAGTGCGCGTGCATGGCCACGGCCAGCGCCGCGCCGCAGCGGGCGTTGTTCTTCACCAGCGCGATGTTGGTGGCCAGGCTGCGGCCCTCGGTCAGCTGCTTGATGCGGCTGAGCAGGAAGGGCGTGACGTTCTTGCCGGTGACGCCTTGCGCATCGGCTTCCTGCAAGGCCTGCGTGGTGATAGCGTCGATCTCCGCCTTCGGCATCGCCTCGCCGGCCGGCACCGGATTGCTGACCACCACGCCGCCCTTGAGACCCAGCTGCCACTTGGTGTGGATGAAGGCTGCCTGCTCGGCCGCCGTGTCGAGCTGGAAGTCGGCGTTGAAGCCGCTCTCGCGCGTGAAGAAAGCGGGGAAGCCGCGCTGGCCCACGCTGACCACCGGCACGCCGTGCGTCTCCAGGTATTCCAGCGTCAGGCCGATGTCGAGGATGGACTTGACGCCGGCGCACACCACCGCCACCGAGGTGCGCGCCAGTTCCTGCAGGTCGGCCGAGATGTCGAAGCTGGTCTCGGCGCCGCGGTGCACGCCGCCGATGCCGCCAGTGACGAACACGGAGATGCCCGCCAGCTCGGCGCAGATCATGGTCGCGGCCACGGTGGTCGCGCCCAGCTTCGATTGCGCCAGGACGTAGGGCAGGTCGCGGCGGCTGACCTTCATGGCGTCGGGCGAGGTGCCCAGCAGTTCCAGCTGCTCTTCCGACAGGCCGATGCAGATCTTGCCGCCGATGATGGCGATGGTGGCCGGCACGGCGCCGCCGTCGCGGATGATCTGTTCCACTTCACGCGCCATCTGCACGTTCTGCGGATACGGCATGCCGTGCGAGATGATGGTCGATTCCAGCGCGACGATCGGTTTGCCGGCGGCGCGGGCGGCCGCCACTTCGGGCGAAAACAGCAGGTATTGGTGCATGGTGTGATTCCTTAAGCCTTGTTGGGGAAGAGCGGCGGGTTGTATTCCGCCGACAGGTCGAAGTCGTGGATCTCGTCGAGGACATCGGCGGCCAGCATCGGCGACACCGTCTCCTGCGATTCGAGCGTCATCGCGGCGACCTTCAGGCCGCGGCGGCAAGCCAGCGTCAGGTCCTGGCTGCCCTGGTACAGCGACCAGCAGACGGCGGCCGAGAAGGCATCGCCGGCGCCGGTCACGTCGACCACGTCCACCTGGTGCGCGGCCAGCCAAACCAGTTCGCCGTCGCGGGTGTGGAACACGCCCTGGCTGCCGCAGGTGACGATGACGTCCTGCGCGCCCTGGGCCTGCACCTCGCGGCAGGCGGCGCGCACGTCGGCTTCGGTCGGCAGCGCGCGGCCGGCGCGGGTTTCCAGCTCGCCGCGATTGAGGATCAGGAGGCGCAGGCCGCGCAGGTCGGCCGGCAGGCGCGCCATCTTCGGCTGCGACACCGCCACGATCACCAGCGGCACGTTGTCGGCGCGGGCGCTGGCCAGCAGCAGGCCGATGCTGTCGGCCGGCAGGTTCAGGTCGACCACCGTCATCGCGGCGGCGGAGCGCTGCGGCTGGCGGCTGGCCAGGTATTCCGGCGAGATGCGGTCGTACAGCGCCATGTCGGCCAGCGCCACCACCAGTTCGCCGGCGTCGTCGAGGATGGCGGTGTAGGTGCCGGTCTGCGTGTCCGGCAGCTTGAGCGTGCCGCGCGTGTCGATGCCGGCGGCTTCGGCGTGGTCCTGCAGGCTGCGGCCGGCGACGTCGTCGCCCAGGGCGGTCAGCAGGGCGGTCGGCAGGTTGAGGCGCGACAGGTTCTCTGCGATGTTGCGGGCCACGCCGCCGAACACTTCCTCGGCGGTGGCGGGATTGGAGGTGCCCAGCTGCATGGTGGCGATGGTGCGCAGCTTGCGGTCCAGGTTGGCGGCGCCGATGCACATCACCGGACGCTTGTCCGGCAGCACGTAGGCGCGGCCCAGCAGGCGCCGTTCGCGGATCAGGCCGGCGATGTGGCCGGCCACGGCGGAGCGCGACAGGCGCAGTTCCACCGCCAGATCCTGCTGGGAGATGAAGGGATTGGCGCGGATCAGCGCATAGAGCTGGTCCTTTTTGGAGGAATCGGTCACGGGCTACTCGCTAAAACATTTGTTCATCATGTTAAACATTTGTTCAAATCAAGTCAATCGCGCACTACGGCTAAGTTTGCCTTGTTTTATAATACCCCCGATTTATATCGCTTTAGTATAAATGCTGAAGAAAAATGGTATTTGCCATACATATGGACGATGATGCATAGTGTCAGCTTCCCCAGCCACAACAGAAAAACAGAGGATAACCATGTCTAATAATTCCCCATTCCAGGCAGCCGACATCATTCGCGCCCGTGTCCCTGCGGGCTTCAAGCCACGCATCGCAATGATTCTGGGTTCCGGCCTGGGCGTGCTGGCGGAACAAATGACCGACGCGGTCACCATCAGTTTCAACGAACTGCCAGGCTTCCCGATCAGCACCGTGCACGGCCACGCCGGCGAACTGGTGATCGGCACCCTGTCGGGCGTGTCGGTGGTGTGCATGAAGGGCCGCGGCCACGTCTACGAAGGCTACGGCCTGGGCGTGATGACCAGCGCCGTGCGCACCATGAAGCTGCTGGGCTGCGAGATGCTGTTCGTGACCAACGCCGCAGGCTCGCTGCGCACCGAAGTCGACGCCGGCTCGCTGGTGGCGCTGACCGACCATATCAACTACCTGCCGGGCACCCCGATGATGGGTCCTAACGACGAACGTTTCGGCCCGCGCTTCTTCAGCATGGCCAACGCCTACGACGCCGACCTGCGCGCGCTGCTGCACACCTCGGCCAAAGAGAAGAACGTCACCCTGCACGACGGCGTGTACATCGCCTACGCCGGCCCGAACTTCGAGACCCCTGCCGAAATCCGCGCCTTCAAGACGCTGGGTGCGGACATGGTCGGCATGTCGGTGGTGCCGGAAGTGGTGTCGGCCCGTCACTGCGGCCTGAAAGTGGTCGGCGTGTCGGCCATCACCAACCTGGCGGAAGGCTTGTCGCCGTTCCCGCTGTCGCACGAGCAGACGCTGAAATACGCGGCCGTCGCGGCAACCTCGCTGATTGAAGTGATCCTGGGCTTCCTGGCCAACGTGGCCAAAACGCCGCAGGCGTAAGATTCCCGAGGGGCGGCCGAATGTCCGCCCCTTCTGCTTTATAGGAGTTCGAAATTATGAAACGCGCATTTATCCTCTTGCTCGATTCGTTTGGTTTGGGCGCCACGCCCGATGCCGCGAAGTACAACGACGTCGGCGCCAACACCTTCGGCCACATCGCCGAGTGGGCCGCCAAAAGCGGCAAGCCGATGTCGCTGCCGACCATGGAAAAACTGGGCCTGGCCGCCGCCGCGCATACCGCCAGCGGCCAATGGGCCGCCGGCTTCGAGCAGCGCGAAGGCTTCACCGCCGCCTACGGCGCCGCGCGCGAACGTTCGACCGGCAAGGACACGCAGTCCGGCCACTGGGAAATCGCCGGCGTGCCGGTGGAATTCGACTGGGGCTACTTCCCAAAAACCGTACCGTCGTTCCCGGCGGAGCTGACCGCCAAGCTGCAGGAACTGGCTGGCGTACCTGGCTTCCTGGGCGACTGCCACGCGTCGGGTACGGAGATCATCAACAAGCACGGCGACGAGCATGTCGCCAGCGGCAAGCCTATCATCTACACCTCCGCCGACTCGGTGCTGCAGATCGCCGCGCACGAGGAATCGTTCGGCCTGGAGCGCCTGTATGAAATCTGCGAGATCGCCTTCAAGCTGGTCGAGCCATACAACATCGGCCGCGTGATCGCGCGTCCGTTCGTGGGCGCCAACGGCAACTACACCCGCACCACCAACCGCCACGACTACGCGGTCGCACCGCCGGCGCCAACGCTGCTGGACCACGTGAAGAACGACGGCGGCGAAGTCATCGCCCTCGGCAAGATCAGCGACATCTTCGCGACCCAGGGCGTTTCGCGCGTGGTCAAGGGCAAGGACAACATGGCGCTGTTCGACGCGCTGCTCAAGGTGGAAGAGGAAGCCGGCGACAAGTCGCTGACGTTCGTGAACTTCGTCGACTTCGACCAGGCCTTCGGCCACCGCCGCGACGTGACCGGCTACTCGAACGCGCTGCACGAGATGGATGCGCGCCTGCCCGAGTTCATCGCCAAGCTGAAAGAGGGCGACCTGGTGGTGATCACCGCCGACCATGGCTGCGATCCGACCTGGCCTGGCTCCGACCACACCCGCGAGCATATCCCGATGATCTTCTTCGGCCCGGGCGTGAAGGCGCAGCAGCTGCCGATCTCCGAAACCTTCTCCGACATCGGCCAGACGCTGGCCCATCACCTCGGCGTTAAACCACTTTCCCACGGAAGCAACCTGTTATGAGCATCGTCACGGATTTCAAGCGCAACGAAGCGGTCCCGCTGGACCTGGGCTGGATTAACCACATCCACATCAACAAGAGCGCGGCCGACCGCCGCGCCGCCAGCCTGGCGAACCGCCGCACGGTGAAGAAGGAATACCAGGCCGCATGGCTGGTCAAGGCCATCGGCCTGATCGACCTGACCACGCTGTCCGGCGACGACACGCCGGGCCGCGTCGAGCGCCTGTGCATGAAGGCCATGCGTCCGCTGCGTTCGGACCTGGTCGAGGCCATGGGCCTGCAGGACTACAAGCTGACCACCGGCGCCGTCTGCGTGTACCACGAGATGATCAAGCCGGCGGTGCAGGTGCTGCAAGGCCGCCTGCCTATCGCTGCGGTATCGACCGGCTTCCCGGCTGGCTTGACCAGCATGGAAACCAAGGTGCGCGAGATCGAATTGTCGGTGGCCGCCGGCGCGACCGAGATCGACATCGTCATCACCCGCCAGCACGTCTTGACGGGCAACTGGCAAGCGCTGTACGACGAGATGCTGGCCTACCGCAAGGCCTGCGGCGAAGCGCACGTCAAGGCGATCCTGGCGACCGGTGAACTGGTCACGCTGGAAAACGTGGCCAAGGCTTCGTGGGTCTGCATGATGGCCGGCGCGGACTTCATCAAGACCTCGACCGGCAAGGAACCGGTCAACGCGACGATCCCGGTATCGCTGACGATGGTGCGCGCGATCCGCGACTACCACGAGCAGACCGGCTTCAAGATCGGCTACAAGCCTGCGGGCGGCGTGGGCACGGCCAAGGCCGCGCTGCAGTACCTGACGCTGATGAAGGAAGAACTGGGCAACGAGTGGCTGGAGCCGCACCTGTTCCGTATCGGCGCATCGAGCCTGCTGACCGACATCGAGCGTCAGCTTGAGCACTATGTGACCGGCAACTACTCCGCCGCACATCGCCACGCGCAACCATAAAGAACACGGACACGTCATGCCATCAATTAAAGAGATCCTGAATACCATGGAATACGGCCCAGCACCGGAAAGCACGAAAGAAGCGCAAGCGTGGCTGGAGCAGCATGGCCGCACCTTCGGCCTGTTCATCGACAACCAGTGGAGCGAGCCGGGCGAACTGTTCGCCTCGACCAATCCAGCCGATGCGGCGAAACTGGCCGACCTGACGCAAGCCACCGGCAGCGACGTCGATCGCGCCGTGGCGGCCGCGCGCGCGGCGCAGCCGGGCTGGCAGGCGCTGGGCGGCCATGGCCGCGCAAAGGTCATGTACTCGCTGGCGCGCCTGATGCAGAAGCACGCTCGCCTGTTCGCCGTTCTGGAGACGCTGGACAACGGCAAGACCATCCGCGAAACCCGCGACGTCGACCTGCCGCTGGTGGCGCGTCACTTCTACTACCACGCCGGCTGGGCGCAACTGCAAGCCGAGGAATTCGCGGACTACCGCGCCGTCGGCGTGGTTGGCCAGATCGTGCCGTGGAATTTCCCGCTGCTGATGCTGTCGTGGAAAATCGCACCGGCCATGGCCGCTGGTAACACAATCGTCTTCAAGCCGGCCGAATTCACGTCGCTGACCGCGATGCTGTTCGCCGAGATCTGCGTGCAGGCCGGCGTGCCTGCCGGCGTGGTGAACATCGTCACCGGCGATGGCCGCGTGGGCGAAGCCATCGTCAACCACCCAGGCATCGACAAGCTGGCCTTCACCGGTTCGACCGAAGTGGGCCGCCTGATCCGCATCGCCACCGCAGGCAGCGGCAAGAAGCTGTCGCTGGAACTGGGCGGCAAGTCGCCGTTCATCGTCTTCGACGACGCCGACCTGGATGCCGCCGTTGAAGGCCTGGTCGATTCGATCTGGTTCAACCAGGGGCAGGTATGCTGCGCGGGTTCGCGCCTGCTGGTGCAGGAATCGGTGCAGGACAAATTCCTGGCCAAGCTGCGCGCCCGCATGGACAAGCTGACCCTCGGTTCGCCGCTGGACAAGTCGATGGACATCGGCGCCCTGGTCGATCCGGTGCAGCGCCAGCGCATCGCCGGCCTGGTGGAATCGGCCCGTGCCGAAGGCTGTGAGGTTTACCAGCCTGCGTGCGAAATCCCGGCCAACGGCTCGTGGTTCCCGCCGACGCTGATCACCGGCGCCTCGACATCCGCCGCCGTGGCGCAAGCCGAGATCTTCGGACCGGTGCTGGTGGCGATGAGCTTCCGCACTCCGCCGGAAGCCGTGCAACTGGCGAACAACACCGTCTACGGCCTGGCCGCCTGCGTCTGGAGCGAGAACATCTCGCTGGCGCTGGACGTCGCGCCGCAGATCAAGGCCGGCGTGGTGTGGATTAACACCGCCAACCAGTTCGACGCCGCTTGCGGCTTCGGCGGCTACCGCGAATCCGGCTTTGGCCGTGAAGGCGGCCGCGAAGGCATGTACGAATACCTGACCGCGAAATCGGAAGATGCGCGTCCAGCGGCGCCTGTCGTTGAAGCCAAGGCCAAGGCGAAAGCCTCAGCACCGGCAGCCGCCGGCGCCTTCGCCATCGACCGTACCGCCAAGCTGTACATCGGCGGCAAGCAGGCCCGCCCTGACGGCGCCTACAGCCGCGCGATCCACGGCGCAGATGGTTCTTTCATCGCCGAAGTCGGCGAAGGCAACCGCAAGGACATCCGGAACGCGGTGGAAGCGGCGCACAAGGCCGGCGGCTGGGCGAAAGCCACGTCGCACAACCGCGCGCAGGTGCTGTACTACATCGCCGAAAACCTGGCCGCACGTGGCGAGGAATTCTCCGCCCGCATCGCCGCGATGACCGGTTCGAAGAACGCGGAAAAAGAAGTGCAGGCTTCGATCGAGCGTCTGTTCTACTATGCGGCATGGGCCGACAAGTATGACGGCCTGGCGCACCAGCCACCTATGCACGGCATCACCGTGGCGCTGAATGAGCCGGTCGGCGTGATCGGCATCGTCTGCCCGAACGAAGCGCCGCTGCTGGGCTTCATCTCGCTGGTGGCGCCGGCTATCGCGCTGGGCAACCGCGTGGTGGTGGTGCCGTCGGAAGCGCATCCGCTATCGGCCACCGACCTGTATCAGGTGCTCGACACGTCGGACCTGCCGGATGGCGTGGTCAACATCGTCACCGGTTCGGCGGATGAACTGGCGCGCACGCTGGCGACGCACTCGGACATCGACGCGGTATGGCGCCATGACGGTTCGGCTGAAGGTTGTGCTGAAGTGGAGCGCCTGTCGGCCGCATCGCTGAAGCGCACCTGGGTCGGCGGCGCGAAAGGGCGCGACTGGTATAGCACCGCGCAATCCGGTGGCCGCGCGGTTCTGGCGCATGCATCGCAAGTCAAGAACGTCTGGATTCCATACGGCGTTTAAATAAACATCCGGTGCTACGGGCGGGTCTGCGGGCCCGCCCTTGTGCTTTCAACACCCAATAATGTAAAGCGGAGAATTCCATGTTCTTACCTCAAGAGATCATTCGCAAGAAGCGCGACGGCGGCGTCCTGACTGCTGAAGAGATCCAGTTCTTCGTTGGCGGCATCACCTCGAACCGCGTCACCGAAGGCCAGATCGCGGCCCTGGCGATGGCGGTCTACTTCAACGACATGACCATGGACGAACGCGTCGCCTTCACGCTGGCGATGCGCGATTCCGGCGAAGTGCTGGACTGGCGCTCGCTGGACCTGCCTGGCCCGGTGGTCGACAAGCACTCGACCGGCGGCGTCGGCGACGTGGTCTCGCTGCTGCTCGGCCCCATGGTCGCGGCATGCGGCGGCTTCGTGCCGATGATCTCCGGCCGTGGCCTGGGCCACACCGGCGGCACGCTGGACAAGTTCGACTCCATCCCCGGCTACACCACCGTGCCGACCAATGAACTGTTCCGCAAAGTGGTCAAGGAAGTCGGCGTCGCCATCATCGGCCAGACCTCTTCGCTGGCACCTTCGGACAAGATCTTCTACGGCGTGCGCGACGTCACCGCCACCGTGGAATCGGTCGCCATGATCACCGGCTCCATCCTGTCGAAGAAGCTGTCGGCTGGCCTGGACGCGCTGGCGATGGACGTTAAAGTGGGCAGCGGCGCCTTCATGCCGACCTATGGCAAATCGGTTGAACTGGCGGACAGCATCGTCAAGGTCGGCAACGGCGCTGGCATGATGACGTCGGCCATCCTGACCGACATGAACGAATCGCTGGCGCCATACGCCGGTAACGCGCTGGAAGTACGCGGCGCGATGGATTACCTGACCGGCAAATCGCGTCCGGCGCGCCTGCACGAAGTGACGATGGCGCTGTGCGCCGAGATGCTGGTGCTGGGCAAACTGGCCGCCACCGAAGAAGAAGCGCGCGCCAAGCTGCAGGCATCGCTGGACAGCGGCGAAGCCGCCGAGCGCTTCTCGCGCATGGTGGTGGCGCTGGGCGGCCCTGCCGACTTGATGGCAAATCCGGACAAGTACCTGGAACGTTCGCCCATCATCGTGCCGGCGCCTGCGCTGGCCTCCGGCTACGCCGCCACCGCCAACTGCCGCGAAATCGGCCTTGCCGTGGTGAGCCTGGGTGGTGGCCGCCGCCGCGCCGCCGATCCGATCGACTTCGCTGTTGGCCTGACCGAGCTGGTTGGCCTGGGCGACAAGATCGAAGCCGGCCAGCCGCTGGCGATGGTGCATGCACGCACGCAGGAAGCAGCCGAGCAGGCGATCCGCGAAATCCAGGCGGCCTACCAGATCGCCGATGCCGCACCGGCCGCGAATCCCGTTATCTACCGCACCATCCGTCCTTGATCCGGGAGCACGCAATGAACAAACAAGAACTGATCGCCGAAGCCGCCGCCGCGCGCCTGAAGGCATACACGCCGTACTCCAACTTCAAGGTCGGGGCGGCGCTGCTGACCAACGACGGCAAGGTTTTCCACGGCTGTAACGTGGAAAACGCTTCCTATGGCCTGTGCAACTGCGCCGAGCGCACCGCCTTCTTCAGCGCTTTCGCGCACGGCTATAAGCAGGGCGATTTCGACCAGCTGGTCGTCATCGGCGAAACCGACGGTCCCATCGCACCGTGCGGCGCATGCCGCCAGGTGATCCTGGAATTGGGTGGCAACGAACTGCCGGTGCTGCTGACCAACCTCAAGGGCGACATCCACGAAACCACGGCGGCCGAACAACTGCCGAACGCCTTCGGCGGCGCCGACTTGAAGAAGAAATAAGCTTGGCCTTCAAGAAGACAATCGATGTGCAGGCCGCCGTCGCGATCGCGGCGGCGGAAGCCATCGCCGCCAAGACGCAGGGCACATTCGGTGTCGGCGGCTTGATGCTCGACCAGCACGGCAACGTGCTGCAGTCGCTGCACAACAACGTCATCAAGCAAGGGCTGATCTTCGACCCGACCGCACACGGCGAGCGCCAGTTGATCGACTGGTACTACGCCGAACGCGCCAAGGGCCGCGATCTGCCGGAGCCGCAGGACATCACCATCGTCACCTCGCTCGATCCGTGCTGCATGTGCAGCGGCGCGATCCTGGCGGGAGGCTTCAACGTCGTGGTGGCCGCGCCGGATAAGAGCGCGGGCATCAACTACGACGCCAGCGCCACCTTCGACGTGTTGCCGGAAGCGCTGCGGCCGCAAGCCGAGGCGACGTTCAGCTACCCGGCCATCCTTGGCTCATCGCTTTACGCGCGCGCCGCGTCGGGTGCAGCGCCGAAGTCCTTCTTCATCGGAAAAACCATCTCCGAACCGACGCAGGCCTTATGCTCATTGGTGTTCGAGGCCACGTCGGGTGAGGTGATGGAGTTGTTCGATACCGACCTGCCGCAACAACAATTGAAATGTCCGCTGACGCTGGCGTCCGATCACGCCATCGTGCGCGCGCTGCGCCAGTTGTACCCGGACGCCTTGGCCTACCGGTGCACGCCGCAGAAGCCGGATGCCGGCCTCGCGCCCTTCCTGCTTCAGGCGATGGCGCGCGACCGCGAACATGGCGGAGCGGGGGATGCGGTGGCCTTGCTGGATTCGTTCGGCAATCTGCTGCTATGCATGCCGGGCCGGATGTCGCGGTCTGGCATCCGCAGCGCCTTCATGGAAACCACGCGCGCATACGCGCAGCTGCGCTACAAGCTGATGGCCGGCGCCACGGCGGCGCAGCAGGAGGAGGTGCGCCAGTATCTCGGCCATCCGAAGGATGGCACCTTCGTCTTCGCCAAAGGGCCGGACAGCAGCGCGATCAGCTTCATGAACCTGGGCGCCTACGGTTCGACGATGGAAGGCCCGCTGCCGCTGAAAAATCCGGCGCAGTTCCAGTACGTCGTGCCGGGCATGCCGGAGGACGAACTGGCCGCGCTGTGCGGCGCCATGCCTCCGCTCTACCGCAACATCATCCGCATCCGCCCCACCCAGGTGGCCGACCAGGATCTGATTTCCGCGCTGGCATGATGACGGATACGTTCTCCCGCCTCATGGCGTTGCTCACCGCGCTGCATGAGATTTCGCCCAACCGGTTTTTCAATCGGCTAAAGCAGGCGGCGAGCCTCGACGAGTTTTACGGTGCTGCGCTGGAGTTGGGCTATGCCGCCAATTCCAAGGAACTCCGCGACACTTATGATGAGCAAGTCCACAGCCTGTCGGAGGACATCCGGCGCGAGGTTGGAAAGCTCGATGCAGTTTTTCGTATCAAGCTGCTCCCAGGTTCTCCTTCGCAAAAGCAGAGTTGGGAGAACTCCGCCTCACGGGATCCCAGCGCACGGTATGCGTTCCGTAGTGACGGGTCATTGGAAATCAGCCTTCTCGACGCGGAGCTTCGGGATGCGATACTCCACGTGAAGCGGGTATGGAGCCACGTCGGCAATTTCGACGGCTCGTGGACCAACTTCAAAATCAAGCTCGATGCGGACCAGGTGGCGGAACTGCGAACCAGGCTGGCGGAAGTGCGCAGGATCAGATCAGGCGCAGCGTTACCGCCTTGAGGGTGGCGGCTGCGCGCGTCGTACATTCCAGTTTGCGAAACACGTTTTCCACATGCGTGCGAACCGTGCTTGGACTGATCGCCAGCGAGCGCGCCACTTCCTTGTTGGTCAGGCCCAGGCTGATGCCTCGGAAGACTTCAGTCTCCCGCTCCGTCAACATGATTTTTTCCTGCGCGCCGTCTGAGGCCGGCGCCGAGCCGCTGCAGATCGCCCGCACTGCTGTGCTGTCGAAGCGGCCGGCATCGGCTTCCGCCTCCAGCAGCGCGCGTGCCGCATCCTGCGTCATCGCCGCGCGCCAGGGCCGCAGCGACTGCAGCGCGATCCATGCCGATGCGGCGGCCACGATCCGTCCCTCGATTGGAATCGACGCTGCCACGCAGGCGCGGAAGGCGCCGCTCCCGTCCAGCCGTTCGGAGGCATAGGAGCCGGCGTCCGCCGCGCCGGCCAGGGCGCCGATGCGTGTGGTGGCGCGGCTGGTCCAGTAGGGCGCCAATCGCAGTTGCTCGCGTGCGGCCGCGGACAGCCGTCCAGCGATGTTCCATACCGAATTGGGCACCGCCGCGCGGCCGATACCATGCACCAGCGCCGCACGGTGGCAACGCTCCGCTGTCTCCATGCCGAGTCCCATCGCGAGCGCCCCGCAACGCGCCGCCTCCGCCACGCGGCGCGAGTAGCCGGTCATCCACGGCAGCTTCAGGTCGATCACGTCGGCCAGCAGTTCCAGCGATACGGTGCCCTGATCGGCCAGCGCGCCGAATGACAGCGACGCCTGCCAGCTCTCGTCGTGATCCAGCACTTCCAGCCAGGATGCGGCTTGCCGCAGCGCGATCGCCGCCAGTGGCGCCGGATATGCCTTGCCGCTTTTGTGCCCGATGATGTCCAGCATGCGCTCCAGGCCTTGCGCGCGGCTGAGCACTTCGATGTCGCTGGCCAGGGCCACCATGTAGACGCTGGCCGGCACGTTGGACCCGGTGCCGTCTGCGGTCGCGAAGATCGAGCGCAGCGCCAGTTCGACATCGGCCGGAACGCGGAGCATCCGGCCGATGTCGCCGGATACCTCGCAATGGATTTCAGACAGTTGGTGGCGGGCGTCCATCACCTGCCTGCCGATCGCGGCATAGGCCGGGTCGCTGGTGTTCTGCGACATCAACAGCGCACGGCCGCCGACATCGTCGCCTATCAGCGCGCTGAAATCCGGCGCATTGGCGGTGCAGCCCGACCAGCGCAGCAGCGCGACCTGCTGCACCGCTTCGCAATCGCGGGCGCCGCAGCCGGAGGCGTGGGCCAGGCGTGCGGCCAGCCACGCGGTGCGCAGTGAATGGTCGGTGGGTTGGCCCATGCTCAAGTCGCCGACGTAGGCCAGCGCGCGCATGGTGTCCGTGATGGAGGCGGGAGTTTCGGGATGCATCGGCTGATTATAGCCATCTTTGCTTCGCGGCCGGCATCGGACATTCGACCGATTACGGCGCGGCGTGGGGTGCGGCATAGTGCGGCTTCCACTTCACCCATCCGAGGACCCAGCATGAAATTTATCTCCACCCTGATCGCGGTCGCCACGCTGGCCACCGCCGGCGCCGGTTACGCCGCCGACCGTCAACTGCACCTGCGCGGCGAAGTGACCGCAGCTGGCGCCAACGAATTGACCATCGTCGACCGCAAGGGCGTCAAGACCACGGTGCAGCTGCCGGAGAAGGCGCAGGTACTGGACGTATCGCGCAGCAGCCAGGCGGCGATCCAGGAAAACAGCTTCCTCGGCATCGCGGCGGCTCCGGCCCCGGATGGCAAGATCCGGGCGACGGGTGTGATGATTTTCCCGGAAGCGGCGCGCGGCATGAACGAGGGCCACTACCCTTGGGACAATATCGAACAGGGCACCATGACCAACGCCACTGTCGCCAAAGTGATCAAGAAATCCAGCAGCACCGAATTGGAAATGCGCTTTGGCGGCAGGTCCCAGCAGGTGATGCTGGACAAAGCCACCATCTACGGGCAGTTCGTTCCGGGTGAGCGCAAACTGCTGGTGGCCGGCGCCAAGGTCATGGTGATCGGCGCGGAGGACGCGGACGGCAAGGTCCACGCCAACGCCGTGCTGGTAGGCCGCGATGGCTTCATACCGCCGCTTTAATCCTCGGGATCATAAGTGCCGATGCTCCAGATGTGCCCCTCCGGGTCGCGGCAGGTGAAGCCGCGGCCGCCGTAGTCCTCGTCCTTGATATCGAGCAGGATCTCGCCGCCGGCCTGCTTCACGCGGTCGTACACCTGGTCGGCGTCGTTGACGACCAGATAGGAGCTCTGCGTGTTGAACTGGCCGATCTCGGAAGGCTGTTTCATCAGCCGCCCGAACTCGGTGTCGAACACCGATCCGAGCATGATCATGCTGTTGCCGAAACCGAGCTGCGCGTGCGCGATGCTGCCGTCTTCGTTCGGCACCACCAGCGTCGCTTCAAAGCCGAAAGTGGTGCACAGCCAGTCGATCGCGGCCGGCGCGTCGCGGTAGCGCATGCATGGTATGACGTTGCAGCGGGTCTGCTTGGGTATGCTGGACATTGTTCTCTCCCTGTCGTGGTCTGGAAAAGATTCGATCACCAATTACACCATTCGTTCGCCGGGCCCACGCGGCCCGGCGGTGCGATAAAGTATATATTGATAACGCTCAGGGGGCGATTACATTTGCTGGAACAAATGGGTGTTGCCCCGGCTGACTTCCAGCTGCTCGCTGAAGTTGCGGATCTTGACCATCTGCCGCCCGCGCAAGTCGCGCGTGACTTCTTCGATGGCGTCGACCCGCACCAGCGTCGAGCGGTGGATGCGCCAGAATTCGTCCGGGTCCAGTTCGTCCACCAGCTCCTTCAGCGTTTTACGGATCAGCACTTCCGCCTGCGCGGTCTGCACCCGCGTGTACTTTTCGTCGGCGCGGAAGAACAGCACTTCGCGCGTGCTGATCATGCGCAGGTTGCTGCCGACCACGGCCTGGATCCAGCGCAGGTAGTCCGGCCTGGTGGCCGGCTTGCTCTGGCTCGACAGCAGCTGGCTCAGTTGCCGCTCGATGTTGGACGGCTGCTGGCCGATCAGCGTCTGCAGCCGCGCGCAGGTGGTCTTCAGGCGCTCGCCGCCGGCCGGCTTGAGCAGGTAGTCGAGCGCGCCCTGTTCGAAGGCCTCGATCGCGTACTGGTCGTAGGCCGTCACGAACACCAGGTGGCAGCGGTTGAACAGCATGCGCGCCGCCTCGATGCCGGACAGGCCGGGCATGCGGATGTCGAGGAAGACGATGTCCGGCTGGTACTGCCCGGCCAGCGCCACGGCCTCGATGCCGTTGGCCGCTTCGGCGATGATCTCCAGCCCCGGCCACGCCTCCTGCAGGCGCGCGCGCAGCTGGCGGCGCATGGGTTCCTCGTCGTCGGCGATCAGCGCGGTGGCGCGGCGCTGGCCGTCCGGTGTGATGTTCATCATGTTGAGCTCCCGGCGAAAATGTCCGGCGCGTACGGGATGCGGATGGTGGCGCGCGTGCCGCCGGTCAGCGGCGCTTCGATCACCAGCTGCGCGCGGTTGCCGTACAGGATGCGCAGGCGCTCCCGCACGTTGGTCAGCCCGAGGCCGTCGCCGGCGTGGAGGTTGAAGCCGATGCCGTCGTCCAGCACATCCACCTGCAGCATGGCGCCGTCGACGCTGGCGCGGATGTCGATGCGGCCGCCCTCGATCTTCGGTTCCAGCCCGTGCTTGATGGCGTTCTCGATCAGGATCTGCAGCATCATCACGGGGAAGGTGGCGCTCAGCATTTCCGGCTGTACGTCGATCGACACCGCCAGCCGCGCGCCCATGCGCGCCTGCATGATGGCCAGGTAGGCGCGCGACATCTCGATCTGCCGGCCCAGCGTCCCGCTGCCCTTGGCGCGCATCTGCGGCAGCGTGGCGCGCAGGTAGTCGATCAGGTTCTGGTGGATGCGCGCGGCCTGCGGCGGATCGGTCTCGATCAGCTGGCCGATCAGCGCGAGCGTGTTGAACAAAAAGTGCGGCTCGACCTGCGCCTGCAGGGCCGCCATGCGCGCCTCGACCACGCGCCGCTCCATGCCTTCCTCGTCGGCGTGGCTGGTGGCTTGACGCGCCGCGATCTCGGCCTTGCGCTTGCCGCCGGCCAGCAACTTCAGGCCCAGCGACAGCCCGATGAAAGCGACGGTCTGCTTGGGCAGGCCGAACGGCGTCAGGCCGAACAGCAGCAACAGCAGCCACACCATCATCAGCTTGCGCCATTCCACCTGCGCCAGCCAGTCGAAGAAACGCCACCACATGCTGGTGGCGGTTTCGCCGATCTCGCGGATGATGTCGAGCAGGCTTTTGGCGTTGTCGTAGCCGGCCTTGGCCAGCCCCCGTTTTTTCATTGCTGGTGCTCCCGGCGACGCTGGCGGCGGCCGCCGATCACGCACACGCCGACCGCGATCTTCAGCAGCATGAAGAAGGCGAACCGCACCAGCGCCAGCGGCAGGATGCTCACGATGAAGGCCAGGATCAGCGCGGCGCCCAGCAGCGCCGGCGGCGACATGCGTTGCACCAGCCGCAGGCCGTAGCGCACGGTCTGCGCGAAGGCGCGGAAGATTTCTTCCATCAGATCCATCACGGCCTGGCTGTTGAATTTGCTCATTTGAGGCTCCATCAAAATCGTTGCGATGGAATCACTGTAGCAAAGCGAAGTGGCGTGCTGTTGCGGATTCCGATCAACTGCGGTTTGAGCGGGATGGCCGGCTATTCCGGAGGATAAGCGGCGGGTAAATCAGTGCTGCGGCGCAACGCTTGTTGCGGCGTTCCAGTCGCTGCGCAGCAGGCCATAGATGACGCTGTCCGAAATTTCACCGTTGACAAACCAGCGCTCGCGCAGCAAGCCTTCGCGCTGGAAATGCAGGCCTTCCAGGATGCGGCCGGAGGCAATGTTGTCGGGATGGATATCGGCTTCGATGCGGTGCAGTTCCAGCGCGCCGAAGCCGTAGGCGATCAGCGCCGCCAGCGCCTCCTGCATGTAGCGCCGGCCCCAGTGCGGCCGCGCCAGCATGTAGCCGATGTCGCAGCGGTGGTTGCGGCGGTCGAAGGCGTACAGCGTGACGGTGCCGATCAGTTCGCCATCCGGCAGCACCATCGCCAGGCGCAGCGCGCTGCCGTCCTGGTAGCCCTTGAGGGTCTGCTCGATGTTGTCGTCGGCCTGGGCGGCGTGCAGCCAGGGGCCGCTGCTCCAGTAGCGCAGCGCGACCGGATCGGAGAACAGGCGGAACAAGGCCTCGGCGTCGCCGGGATCGACGAAGCGCAGGGTCAGGCGGGCGGTGTGTAGCTGGAAGGGCTCGAAACTGGGCATGCTGATCATCTGGTGAGGGCTGTCGATTCCCTTAGCTTAGCGGATTTCGTTGGGCTGTTGGTGATTTTCATAATGCTGACAATTGGAAAATAATGATATGATTAGAACAATAACCATTAATTTTATAACATTCATCCAGGGACCGCTCCATGAACGCTCGCACTTGCATCGCCCTCGCCGCCGCAACCCTGCTGTCGGGAACGGCCTACGCCGCGCCGCTGACCGCCAACCAGATGCTGCAACAATTTAACGTTGTCGTCAGCGGCAACCTGACCTCCACCTCGCACGTCGACGGCCGCAGCTATGTGGGCCTGGACGCCAACGGCGGTGACTACGTGCAGCACGTGAACGACACGCCAGCCTCGGCCTACGCCGGCCTGACCGTGGGCGGCACCCTGAGCGGCAACGTGCACGTGAACGGCCTGGGGCTGGTGACCGGCGGCGACGCCAACGGCATCAACGTCAACAGCGGCGCCTCGTACGTGGGCGGCTCGGCCAGCGGCTCCAGCTTCAACGGCGACGCTTGGGTGGCCGGCACCGCCACCAGCGTCAACTTCAACGGCGGCGCCCATGCGGGCAGCTACGTCAACACCAACCACAACAATGTGATCGCCGCGCCGACCGCCGTGATGAACAGCACGCTGGCGGCGTCGACCTCGACCAACTTCGGCGCGGTGATGACCGGCCTGTCGAGCCAGCTGTCGGCGATGCACGCGACGGACGGCACCAAGGTCACCTACAGCAACAACGACAGCAACGTGCTGCTGAGCGGCAAGGGCGTCAACGGCGTGCTGGTGTTCGACCTGACCAAGGAAGACAGCAAGATCTTCTCGAGCAAGGTGACCGATATCTCGTTCAACCTGACCGGCGCCAGCACGGTGATCTTCAACACCGACGACAGCGACCTGAGCCTGTACGCCAATTTCAACCAGGCGCAGACACTGGGCAGCAAACTGATCTGGAACTTCGCCGGCCATAACAACAGCGTCACCGTCGGCCGCACCTTCGGCGGCCAGGTGCTGGTGGCGGATGGCACGTTCAGCAACGTCGGCGGCGCCAACGTCGAGGGCGGCGTGTTCGCCAAGACGCTGAACCAGTACGGCGAGATCCACCTGCAGAGCTTTACCGGCTCGGTGCCGGCCGCCCCCGTGCCGGAACCGGAAACCTACGCCATGCTGCTGGCCGGCCTGGGCGTGATGGGGGCGATGCTGCGCCGCCGCAAAAAACAGGGCTGAAATATTTTCTGACGGCAATTTTATGGTATCCTTGAAGTAATTTAAATTGCTATCAAGGAACTATTCATGGTCGCCGTCACGAAAACCGCTGTTTCCGCTGTTGTTCTTGCAATCGCTTCCCTGGGTGGCGCGCAGGCTGCCGTGCTGGATCTGGGTCTGCACGGCGCCAATGTGTTCTCCTTCACCGACTTCAAGGCGCCCAGCGCGGACGTGCAGGGCGCCATCATGGCCGGCCGCGATGTCCAGCTGGCCAATTACTCCGTCAATGCCAACAACGTCGACGCTTTCGGCGGCTATTCGCTGATCGCCGGCCGCGACCTGCAATTCACCAGCGGCTCGATCAAGAACGGCGACACCTACGTCGGCGGCAAGGCCAGCCTGACCCAGAGTGTCGACGTGTATTCGAAAATCAAGACCGGCGCCGCGCCTGTCAACATGAACGCGCTGGCCGGCCAGTTGACGGCCACTTCCGGCTCGCTGTCCAAGTTGTCGACCACCGGCAACGCCACCGAGCAGTGGGGCGGCCTGAATATCGCCGGCAGCAAGAAGAGTGTGGAAGTGATCGACATCGACGCCAAGACGCTGTCGAAAGTCTCCTACTTCAACTTCAGCAACCTGAATGCCGGCTCCACGCTGATCCTCAACGTCAGCGGCGACAAGGCCAGCTTCAACGGCGGCTACCAGGGCTTCGAGAACTACAACGTGCTGTTCAACTTCTACCAGGCGACCGACCTGGGCATCCACACCGGCCTGACCGCCAACATCCTGGCGCCGCTGGCCAAAGTGGATGGTGGCAGTGGCGTCATCTACGGCAATGTGATCGTCGATTCGTGGGCGTCGTCGGTGCAGATCAACGCCAGTCACTTCTTCAAGCCGATCAACGTGCAGGGCTACACCTCAGCCGTGCCGGAACCGGAAACCTACGCCATGCTGCTGGCCGGCCTGGGCCTGGTCGGCTTCACGGCGCGCCGTCGCAAGCAGGCGTCGGCACGCTGATCGCCGACAGCACCATGTCGACGATGACCTTCTCGGCATCGTCGAAGTCTTTTTTGGTCAGCTGCTTGCGGTTCAACACCAGCGCCATCTGCGCCGAAAAGTCCGCATAGGACTGCGTCATCGCCCAGATGGCGAACAGCAGGTGGGTCGCGTTGACCGGCGCGATCTTGCCCTCGCTGATCCACTTCTCGAACACCTCGATATCCTTGCGCACCAGCGGCACCACGCGGTTCTGGATCTGCGCGCCGTACAGCTGCGCGCCGCTGATCACCTCCATCGCATACACGCGCGAGGCCCACGGCTGCTCACGCGAGAACTTCAGCTTGGCCTGCACGTAGGTGCGCAGCACGTCGCGCGGATCCTGGTCGCCGGAGGCCAGGTTCTCCATCCGTTCCAGCCAGTCGTCCAGCACCTCGTCCAGCACGCGCTGATACAGCGCCTGCTTGGTGGGGAAGTAGTACATCAGGTTCTGCTTCGACAGGCCGGCGTTCTCCGCCACGGTGGCGATCGAGGTGCCCTCGTAGCCGCATTCGGCGAACACCCGCACCGCCTCGGCGGCGATGTCGGCTTCCAGTTTGTCGCGATTGAGAACGCGCCGTTTGATCTTCGGCGCTGGCTCGGCATTCAGTTTTGCTGTCGGCATGTGAGTCTCAGGAAGGTCAGGAGTTGTGGGTGGTCGGTGTAGGCGACGTTGAAGCGGAACCAGATCGATTCCGGCGCACGCAGCATGAAGAAATCGCACGGCGACAGCAGGATGCCGGATTTGAGCGCCAGGTCGGCGATGATCTTGCCGTTCCATTCGGCGGTTGGCGCCTGGTTCCAGCCGGCGCTGACGAACATGCCGCCGCGCGGCTTGGCCAGCGGCTCCAGCCCCACGCTGCGCAGGCTGTCGATGGCGCGTTCGCGGCCGGCCGCCAGCTGCGCGGCCAGCTTGTCCACCATGCGCTTGTAGGGCCGCGCGGTGATGGCGTGGTAGACGGCGCGCTCGTTTATCTCGGAGGTGGTCAGGCCGGCCAGCATCTTCACCCGCAGCAGCTCGGGGATCAGCGAGGCCGAGGCGCAGATCGAACCCACGCGCAGCACCGGCGACAGCGTCTTGGAGAAGCTGCCGACGCGGATCACGCGCCGCAGGCCGTCCATCGCCGCCAGCGAGGCTTCGCCGCGCGGAGCCAGCTCACGGTAAATGTCGTCCTCCACCAGCCAGAAATCGAACTGCTCGGCCAGCCCAAGCAGGCGGTGCGCCTGCGCCGCGCTGAGCGAGGTGCCCAGCGGGTTTTGCAGCACCGTGTTGACGAACATGAGCTTGGGCTGGGTCTGCGCGGCCTGTTTGGCCAGCGTGTCGAAATCCAGTCCATGCTCGCCGCGCGGTATGCCGACCGGCACACAGCCGTGGTGGCGTATCAGCGACAGCAGGTTGCTGTAGCCGGGATCCTCGACAAACACGGTGTCGCCCGGCTTGGTCAGCGTGCGCAGGACCAGGTCGAAGGCGTGGGTGGCGCCGTGGGTCAGCAGCACCTGTTCCGGCTCGACCGGAAACAGCTCGTCGCTCAGCGTGGAAGACAGCTGCTGCCGCAGCGACGGAAAGCCCAGCGGATGACCGTAGCCGCGCAGGCGGTTGGCCGGGATGCGCATCGCCTGGCGCACGGCGTCGAGGATGGTGTCCTCGCCATACCATTCGGGCGGCAGCCAGCCGGCGCCCACGGCCAGCGCCTCGGAGGTGCCGGAATACAGGTCGGGGGTGAGGGCGTCGATGGCGGTCGGCGTGGCCTGCAGCATGGACGGCAGCAGCGTGGCCGGCACGTCCTGGCGGGCCACGAAATAGCCGGAACCGCGGCGCGACGACAACAGTCCCAGCGTCACCAGCCGGTCATAGGACTCGACAACTGTAAAGGTGCTGATGCCATTACACTTCGCAAATTGCCGCACCGACGGCATTTTCGTTCCTATGCGCAACTCCCTGCGGCCCACCATCGCGCTGATGGCCGCGACGATCTGCTCGACCAGGCTGCCTTTCTTGCTGCGCTCTATGGCGAGCACCGGCCAGCCTGCCGCTTCGGGCGCGCAGCCGGTTTGATCGATCACAGAAATCGCTGGTTCCATCCTTGACTCCATCTGCTGCGGAAAGCAAAACTGTAGTGTTTTTGTTGCCAGTACGGTTGGACAGTTTTGATATTTGTGTATCTGTGCCATAGTTGTTGCGCTGTCTATTATTGCATCATCATTTTGCCAACTGGTAAATTTTTTTACGGTTCGTCAAAAAAATCCGCAAGTCAGTTTTTAGGAGATGTGCATGAACGAGTCCCGACCTGAATCGATGGCGTCCTTCTGGATGCCTTTTACGAACAACCGCGATTTCAAAGCCCATCCGCGCCTGCTGGTCTCGGCGGAAGGCATGTACTACAAGGACGTGGACGGCAACACCATCCTGGACGGCACCGCCGGCCTGTGGTGCGTGCCATGCGGCCACGCACAGCCGAGGATCGTCGCCGCCGTGCGCGAGATGGTGGGCCAGCTCGATTTCGCGCCGACCTTCCAGATGGGCCACCCGGCCGCCTTCGACCTGGCCGAAAAGCTGATGGAGTACACCAACCACAAATTCGGCCAGGTGTTCTACACCAACTCCGGTTCCGAGGCGGTGGACACCGCGCTGAAGATCGCGCTGGCGTACCACAAGGCGCGCGGTGAGGCGAGCCGCACGCGTTTGATCGGCCGTGAGCGCGGCTATCACGGCGTGGGCTTCGGCGGCATCTCGGTGGGCGGCATCGCCGGCAACCGCAAGCCGTACGGCGTGATGCTGCCTGGCGTCGACCACCTGCCGCACACCCACAACCTCGAGAAGAACGCCTACACGCGCGGCGAGCCGGAATACGGCACCGAGCTGGCCGACGAGCTGGAACGCATCGTCGCGCTGCATGACGCGTCGACCATCGCCGCCGTCATCGTCGAACCGGTGGCCGGTTCCACCGGCGTGCTGATACCGCCGAAGGGCTACCTCAAGCGCCTGCGCGACCTGTGCACCAAGCACGGCATCCTGCTGATCTTCGACGAAGTGATCACGGGCTTCGGCCGTTTGACCACGCCGTTCGCTGCCGACTACTTCGACGTCGAGCCGGACCTGATGACCACCGCCAAAGGCCTGACCAACGGCGTGATCCCGATGGGCGCGGTGTTCAGCAAGCAGTTCATCTACGACGCCTTCATGGAAGCGCCGGCCGGCATTGAGCTGTTCCACGGCTACACCTACTCGGGCCACCCCGTGGCCTGCGCCGCCTCGCTGGCGACGCTGGAAGTGTTCAAGGAACAGAAGATCCTCGAACACGCCGCCGGCATGGCTGAATACTGGGCCGACGCGGTGCACTCGCTCAAAGGGCTGCCGCACGTGATCGACATCCGCACCATCGGCCTGATCGCGGGCATCGAGCTGGCGCCCATCGCCGGCAAGCCAGGCGCGCGCGCGTTCGCCGCCTTCAAGCAGGCCTTTGCCGACGGCATCCTGATACGTACCACCGGCGACATCATCGCCCTGTCGCCACCTTTAGTGCTGGAGAAAAAACACATCGACGAACTTTTCGGAAAGCTGACGACGGTACTTAAAAACCTAAACTAACGAGGAGAACACCATGCTGGTAGGCGTCCCAAAAGAGATCAAGAACCAGGAGTCCCGCGTTGGCCTTACCCCGGCCAGCGTGAAGGAACTCGTATTGCGTGGCCATCAAGTACTTGTACAAAAAAACGCCGGCGCAGCCATCGGCTTGAACGATGCGATGTATGAAGGCGCTGGCGCCACCATCATCGAAGCGGCGTCCGAAATCTTCGCCCGCGCCGAGATGATCGTCAAAGTAAAGGAGCCGCAGCCGGAAGAATGCGCGATGCTGCGCAAGGGCCAGATCCTGTACACCTATCTGCATCTGGCGCCGGACCCGGAACAGACCAAGGCGCTGGTGGAATCGGGCGCGGTGTGCATCGCCTACGAAACCATCACCGGCGCCAACGGCGGCTTGCCGCTGCTGGCGCCGATGAGCGAGGTGGCGGGGCGCATGTCGATCCAGGCCGGCGCCGCGCATCTTGAAAAATCCAAGGGCGGCATGGGCCTGTTGCTGGGCGGCGTGCCTGGCGTGGCGCCCGGCCACATCGCCATCATCGGCGCCGGCGTGGTCGGCACCAACGCCTTGCAGATGGCGGTCGGCATTGGCGCGCGCGTGACGATTTTGGACAAGAACATCGACCGCCTGCGCCAGCTGGACCTCATCTACGGCAACCGCATCTCGACCATGTATTCGAACGCGCACTCGATCGAGGAAGCGGTGCTGGACGCGGACCTGGTGATCGGC
The DNA here is from genome assembly GCF_009857655.1 of Duganella vulcania. Classification (NCBI taxonomy): domain Bacteria; kingdom Pseudomonadati; phylum Pseudomonadota; class Betaproteobacteria; order Burkholderiales; family Oxalobacteraceae; genus Duganella; species Duganella vulcania. The sequence goes on along the minus strand of NZ_WWCX01000016.1, from coordinate 31,322 downwards.
GGCGTGCTGGTGCCAGGCGCCGCGGCGCCCAAGCTGGTGACCAAGGAAATGATCGCGCGCATGAAGCCGGGCGCGGTGGTGGTGGATGTCGCCATCGACCAGGGCGGATGCTTCGAAACCTCGCACGCCACCACGCACGAAAAGCCGACCTACGTGGTCGACGGCGTGATCCACTACTGCGTGGCCAACATGCCGGGCGCGGTGGCCCGCACGTCGACCTTCGCACTGAATAACGCGACCATCGGCCACGCGCTGGCGCTGGCCGACAAGGGTTGGCAGAAAGCGCTGAAAGCCAATCCGCACCTGAAGAACGGTTTGAATGTCTGTCTCGGCCACGTCACCTATGAAGCGGTGGCGCACGGCCTTGGCTATACCTATGTTGACGCGGACAGCCTGCTGGGCTGATCCCGAAATTTGAAAGAAGATCATGAGCGACCTGGACACCATCACCCACTACATCAACGGCAGTAAAGTCGATACGCAAAGCGGCCGCTATGCGGACGTGTTCAATCCCGCGCTGGGCGAGCCGGTGGCCAGGGTCGCCCTGGGTACGACGGAGGAAGTCGACGCCGCCGTGCGCGCGGCGGAAAAAGCTTTTCCGGCGTGGTCCGCCACGCCGCCGCTGACGCGCGCCCGCGTTCTCTTCAAATACCTGCAACTGTGCCAGCAGCACACCGACGAATTCGCGGCGATGCTGACGCGTGAACACGGCAAGACCTTCGCCGACGCGCAGGGCGAGGTGGCGCGCGGCATCGAGATGGTGGAATTCGCAGTCGGCATTCCGCAACTGCTGAAGGGCGAATTCACCGACCAGATTTCGCGCGGCATCGATGCATGGTCGATGCGCCAGGCGCTGGGTGTGGTGGCCGGCATCACGCCGTTCAACTTCCCGGTGATGGTGCCGATGTGGATGTTCCCCGTCGCTCTCGCATGCGGGAACACCTTTATCCTCAAGCCTTCCGAGCGCGATCCGTCGCCGTCGCTGCTGCATGCGCGGCTGCTGAAGGAAGCCGGTTTGCCGGACGGCGTGTTCAACGTCATCCAGGGCGACAAGGTGACCGTCGACGCGTTGCTGGACCATCCGGTGGTGCAGGCGGTGAGCTTCGTCGGCTCGACGCCGATCGCAGAATACATCTACGCGCGCGGCTGCGCGGCGGGCAAGCGCGTGCAGGCTTTGGGCGGCGCCAAGAACCACATGGTCGTCATGCCGGATGCGGACATGGAGATGACCGTCGATGCGCTGATGGGCGCGGCCTATGGCTCGGCCGGTGAGCGCTGCATGGCGATCTCCGTGGTGGTGGCGGTCGGCGATGCCGGCGACAAGATCATCGACGCACTGGCAAAGCGCACCGCCGCACTGAAAGTGCGCGACGGCATGGCGTCGGATGCGGAAATGGGACCGGTCGTTTCAAGCGCGGCCAAGCAGCGTATAGAGCGCTTGATCGGAGAGGGTGTGGAGCAGGGCGCCAAGTTGGTGGTCGATGGCCGCAATCACGTCGTTGCTGGGCGCGAGAACGGCTTCTTCATCGGCGGCACTTTGTTCGACCACGTCACGCCGGATATGACGATCTACAAGGAAGAGATTTTCGGCCCAGTGCTGTGCATGATGCGCTCGCCGGACGTGGGCAGTGCGGTGGAGCTGATCAACCGTAACGAGTACGGCAACGGCGTGGCGATCTACACGCGCGACGGTGGCGTGGCGCGCGAGTTCGTGCGGCAGATACAGGTCGGCATGGTGGGCGTGAACATACCGCTGCCGGTGCCGATGGCCTTCAACAGTTTCGGCGGATGGAAGCGCAGCCTGTTCGGCGACCATCACGCTTATGGTCCCGAAGGCGTGCGTTTCTACACGCGCCACAAGGCGGTGATGCAGCGCTGGCCGAACACCGCAAGCGCTGGCGCAGAATTTGCATTCCCTCAGATGAAGTAATCGCCACCACGTTAGCCAGGAAATCGTATGATGATCGAATCTCTGAAATACATGCCCCAGCCGAAGGAAGCCAATGCCGCACTGGCGGAACACTTCACCGACCTGGCTCCCGCGCTGAATGCGCGCCAGGCCGCGATCGAAAGCTCGCGCTGCCTGTATTGCTACGATGCGCCGTGCACGCGCATCTGCCCATCCGATATCGATGTCGCCAGTTTTATCCGCAATATCCATGAGGGTAATGTCAACGGCGCGGCCGTCGGCATCCTGAAGCAGAACATCCTGGGCGGCAGTTGCTCGCGCGTTTGCCCGACCGAGATCCTGTGCGAAGACGCCTGCGTGCGCAACCACGATGCCGAAGGCCAGCCGGTGAAGATCGGCCTGCTGCAACGCTACGCCATCGACAACATGACCATTACCGAGCATCCGTTCAAGCGCGCCGCCTCCACCGGCAAGAAGATCGCCGTCGTCGGCGCGGGACCCGCAGGCCTGTCGTGCGCGCACCGCCTGGCGATGCTGGGCAACGACGTGGTGATCTACGAGGCGAAGGAAAAATCCGGCGGCCTGAATGAATACGGCATCGCCAAGTACAAGCTGACCGATAACTTCGCGCAGAAGGAAGTCGACTTCCTGCTGCAAATCGGCGGCATCGAAATCAAGCATGGCCAGACGCTGGGCGGCAACGTGCAGCTGAAGGACCTGCACGCGCAGTACGACGCCGTTTTCCTCGGCCTGGGCCTGGGCGCCAGCAAGCAACTGGGCCTGACCGGCGAGGATGCCCCTGGCCTGCTGGCCGCCGTCGATTACATCGCCGCGCTGCGCCAGGCCGATGACCTGAGCAAGCTGCCGCTGCCCGCGCGCGCCATCGTCATCGGCGCCGGCAATACCGCCATCGACATGGCGGTGCAGATCCAGCGTCTCGGCGCGGAAGAGGTCACGCTAGTGTACCGGCGCGGCTTCGACGCGATGAGCGCCACCGAACACGAACAACACATTGCGAAGGAAAACCAGGTCCGCATGCGCACCTGGGCCCAGCCGCAGCAAGTGCTGCTGGACGAAGCGGGCCGCGTGCGCGGCATGCGCTTCGAGAAAACCGCAATCATCAACGGTCGTCTGGCCGGCACCGGTGAGACTTTCGAGATCGCGGCCGACGCGATCTTCAAAGCCATCGGCCAGGGCATGGACGAAAAGAGCATCAGTGATCCACTGGCGAAAACGCTGAAACGCGACGGCGACAAAATCCACGTCGATGATCAGTTCCGCACAGTCCTGCCGCGTATCTACGCCGGCGGCGACTGTGTGGCGCCCGGACAGGACCTGACCGTGCAGGCGGTACAGCACGGAAAACTGGCGGCACACGCCATTCATCAAGACATCAACGGTATGAAGGAGGCTGCATAATGGCTGACCTGAGCATAGAATTCTGCGGCATCAAGTCCATCAATCCGTTCTGGCTGGCCTCCGCGCCGCCGACCGACAAGGCCTACAACGTGGTACGCGCTTTCGAGGCGGGTTGGGGCGGCGTGGTGTGGAAAACGCTGGGCGAGGATCCGGCCGCCGTCAACGTGTCGTCGCGCTACTCCGCGCACTACGGCAAGAACCGCGAAGTCATCGGTTTCAATAACATCGAATTGATCACCGACCGCTCGCTGGAAATCAACCTGCAAGAGATCACGCAGGTGAAGAAGGACTGGCCGGACCGGGTCATCATCGTTTCGCTGATGCTGCCGTGCGAAGAAAAACTGTGGGCCGACATCCTGCCGAAAGTGGAAGCCACCGGCGCCGACGGCATCGAACTCAATTTCGGCTGCCCGCACGGCATGCCGGAGCGCGGCATGGGCGCGGCCGTGGGCCAGGTTCCCGAATACGTGGAGATGGTCACGCGCTGGTGCAAGACGCACTCCAAGCTGCCGGTCATCGTCAAGCTCACGCCCAACATCACCGACGTGCGCGCACCGGCGCGCGCGGCCAAGGCGGGCGGCGCGGACGCGGTTTCGCTGATCAATACCATCAACTCGATCACGCACCTGGACCTGGACCAGATGGTGGCCTTCCCGATCGTGGGCGGCGCCAGCACCCATGGCGGCTACTGCGGTTCGGCGGTCAAGCCGATCGCGCTGAACATGGTGGCCGAGATCGCGCGTGATCCGCAGACCAAAGGCTTGCCGATTTCCGGCATCGGCGGCATCGGCAACTGGCGCGACGCGGCGGAGTTCATGGCGCTGGGTTCGGGCTGCGTGCAGGTCTGCACCGCCGCCATGCTGCACGGCTTCCGCATCGTCGAAGAAATGAAGGACGGCCTTTCGCGCTGGATGGACGAGAAGGGCTACAAGAGCATCAGCGAATTCGTCGGCAAGGCGGTGCCGAATACGACGGACTGGAAGTACCTGAACATGAACTATCAGGTGATCGCGCAGATCAACCAGGACGACTGCATCAAGTGCGGCCGCTGTTATGTGGCCTGCGAGGATACGTCGCACCAGTCGATCGCACAGCTGATCGACGCGGCCACCGGCACGCGCACGTATGAGGTGATCAAGGAGGAGTGCGTGGGCTGCAACCTGTGCGAAATCACCTGTCCGGTGCAGGGCTGCATCACGATGGTGCCGCAGGAGACAGGCAAGCCATACATGAACTGGACGCAGGACCCGCGCAACCCGCGCGCGGAGAACATCAAGGCGGCGGAAACAGTATAAATGGTATAAATGCGCGGTATAGGTACGGAACTTGCAGCGATAGAAGGATACATAACCCTTTGGAGAAAGCCCCGTGAGCAAAGAACTCCCTGGCAGCACGCAACTCTGGAACGAAGACCTGGCCCCGACAACGGCGGCGCAACGTACATGGCGCTGGTATCACTTCGCCGCGCTGTGGGTCGGCATGGTGATGTGCATACCGGCCTACACGCTGTCCGCCAGTTTGATTGAAGGGGGCATGTCCGGTTATCAGGCCGTGCTCACGGTGTTCCTTGCGAACGCTATTGTTTTGCTGCCGATGCTGTTGATCGGCCATGCCGGCACCAAGTACGGCATTCCGTATGCGGTGCTGGCCCGTTCGTCGTTCGGTACCGCCGGCGCGCGCTTGCCGGCGCTGATGCGCGCCATCGTCGCCTGCGGCTGGTATGGCATCCAGACCTGGTTCGGCGGGCAGATGATCTACACGCTGCTCGGCGTGATGATGGGCGGCGAAATCGGCGGCGCAAAGATCGCGGGCCTCGGCATCAACGGCGCGCAGCTGCTGTGCTTCCTGGCTTTCTGGGGCGTGCAGTTCTGGTACATCGTGCACGGCATGGACGCGATCCGCAAACTGGAAACCTACACCGCACCGCTGAAGATCCTGATCTGCTTCGTGCTGCTGGGATGGGTCTACAACAAGGCCGGCGGCTTCGGCGACCTGCTGTCGGCACCTTCGCAGTTTGTCGAAGGCGGCAAGAAGGCCGGCCAGTTCTGGTCCACTTTCTGGCCTTCGCTGACGGCGATGGTCGGCTTCTGGGCCACGCTGGCGCTGAACATTCCCGACTTTACCCGCTTCGCCAAATCGCAGCGCGACCAGGTGCTGGGCCAATCTGTCGGCCTGCCGGTGCCTATGGGGCTGCTGGCGATGATGGCGGTGATCGTCACCTCGGCCACGGTGGTTTTGTACGGCAAGGCGATCTGGGATCCGGTTGACCTTTCCAGCCGCATGACCGGCGCAGCCGTGCTGGTCGCGCTGTTGATCCTGTTGATCGACACTGTCTCCGTTAACCTGGCCGCGAACCTGGTCGGCCCGGCCTACGATTTTTCGTCGCTGGCGCCGAAGCAGATTTCGTACAAGGTGGGCGGCTACATCACCGCCGCCATCGCGATCCTGATGATGCCCTGGAAAATACTGGAATCCACTCAGGGCTATATCTTCACCTGGTTGATCGGCTACTCGGCGCTGCTGGGTCCCATCGCCGGCATCCTGATCGTCGACTACTACCTGGTGCGCAAGACCGAGCTGAATGTCGGCGAACTGTATCGCGAGGACGGCCAGTACTCATATGGCAACGGCTGGAACACGGCCGCGCTGGTGGCCTTCGTGGCCGGCGTGCTGCCGAATATTCCGGGCTTCCTCAACGCCGCATTCCCCGCGTCCTTCCAGGATGTGGCTTCCGGTTTTAAAACCATCTACACCTACGCATGGTTTGTGGGAATCGCTGTTTCCGCGCTGGTGTATGGAGTTATGATGAAGGGCAAAGCGGTGCCCGCGGTGCGGGCCGCCCATCCCTAAAAGAGATTCTTGGAGACGTCTATGACAACTATCATCCGTGGCGGCACCGTCGTCAACGCCGACCGCGCTTTTCGCGCCGATGTGCTGTGCTACGGCGACAAGATCGTCGCGGTCGGCGAGAACCTCGACGCGCCGCATTCGGCCAAGGTGATCGACGCCAGCGGCCAGTACGTGATGCCGGGCGGGATAGACACGCACACTCACATGAACTTGCCGTTCATGGGTACCGTGACGCAGGATGACTTCTACACCGGCACCGCCGCCGGCCTGGCCGGCGGCACCACCACCATCATGGACTTCGTGATACCGGCGCCGAAGCAGAACCTGATCGAGGCTTATCACCAGTGGCGCGGCTGGGCGCAAAAGGCGGCCGGCGACTACACCTTCCACGTCGCGATCACCTGGTGGGACGAGACGGTGCACCGCGACATGGGCATATTGGTGCGCGACCACGGCGTCAACAGCTTCAAGCACTTCATGGCGTACAAGAACGCCATCATGGCCGACGACGAGACGCTGGTGAAGAGCTTCCGCCGCTCGCTGGAACTGGGCGCGATTCCGACCGTGCACGCGGAGAACGGCGAGCTGGTTTATCAGCTGCAGCAGGACCTGCTGAAGAAGGGCATGACCGGACCGAGTTCGCATCCGCTGTCGCGCCCACCGGCGGTGGAGGCGGAAGCGGCCAACCGCGCCATCGCGATTGCCAATGTGCTCAACACGCCGGTGTACATCGTCCACGTCTCCTGCGCCGAATCGCTGGATGCCATCACCCGCGCGCGCGCCAACGGGCAGCGCGTGTACGGCGAGGCGCTGGCCGGCCACCTGGTCATCGACGACAGCGTGTACCAGAGCGAAGACCTGGATTACGCGGCTGGCCACGTGATGAGCCCTCCGTTCCGCAGCAAGCATCACCAGGCCGCGTTGTGGCATGGCCTGCAAGGCGGCAACCTGCACACCACCGCGACCGACCACTGCACCTTCTGCGCGGAGCAGAAGGCGGCGGGCAGGGATGACTTCACCAAGATCCCCAACGGCTGCGGCGGCGTCGAGGACCGCATGTCGGTGGTGTGGGACGCGGGCGTCAACACCGGTTTGCTGACGCCGTCGGAATTCGTCAAGGTGACGTCGACCAACGCGGCACAGATTTTCAATATGTATCCACGCAAGGGCGTGATCGCCGTCGGCGCCGATGCCGACATCGTCGTCTGGGATCCGGAAGGCAGCCGCACCATATCGTCGCTGACGCAGTTTGCCAAGGGTGGTTTTAACGTATTCGAAGGCCGCACCGTGCGCGGCATCCCGAGCACCACGCTGGCCGCTGGCAACGTGGTGTTCCATCGCGGTGTGCTGATGGCGGAGGAAGGCGCGGGCCGCCACATCGATCGCCCGGCGTTCAAGTCCACGTCCGCACGCTAATCAAGAGGAGCAGGGTAATGAGCGAAATGCGCATCAATGGTGACCGCCTGTGGGCGGCGCTGATGGAACTGGCACAGATAGGCGCCACCGCCAAGGGCGGCGTCAAGCGCCTGGCCCTGACGGACCTGGACAAGCAGGGCCGCGACCTGGTGGTCGGCTGGGGCAAGGCCGCCGGCATGTCGGTCACGGTCGACCAGATCGGCAATGTCTTCATGCGCCGCGACGGCACCAACAACACGCTGCCGCCGGTGATGACCGGCAGTCATATCGACACGCAGCCAACCGGCGGTAAGTTCGACGGCAACTATGGCGTGCTGGCTGGCCTGGAGGTCGTACGCACGCTGAACGATTTGAAGATCAAGACCGAGGCACCGATCGAAGTCGCCTTCTGGACCAACGAGGAAGGCTCGCGCTTCGTGCCGGTGATGATGGGCTCCGGCGTGTTCTGCGGCGCCTTCAGCCTGGAGACGGCATACGCCGCCAAGGACACCGAGGGCAAGACCGTCGGCGAAGAACTGGCGCGCATCGGTTACAAGGGCACGCAGGTGCCGGGCGATCATCCCATCGGCGCCTACTTCGAGACCCATATCGAACAAGGCCCGGTGCTGGAGGATGCCGACAAGGTGATCGGCGTGGTGCCTGCGGTGATGGGTCTGTCCTGGTACGACTGCGTGGTGAGCGGCATGGAAGCCCACGCCGGCCCAACGCCCATGGGCCTGCGCAAGGACGCGCTGCAGGTGGCCACCAAGATCATGCAGGAGGTTGTGGCCATCGCCAACCGCTATCCGCCATATGGACGCGGCACGGTGGGCATGGTGCAGGTGTTCCCGAACAGCCGCAACGTGATACCGGGCGAAGTCAAATTCAGCATCGACCTGCGCAACGTGAACGATGAGCTGCTCAACACCATGCACGAGGAAATGCTGGCCTTTATCGACAAGACCCGCAGCGAAACCGGCTTGAAGATTTCGATCGAGCGTGTGTCGTACTATCCTCCGTGCCCGTTCCATCCGGAGTGCGTGGACGCGGTGCGCAACGCCACCGCCAAGCTGGGATATTCGACCATGGACGTGGTCTCCGGCGCGGGCCACGATGCGATCTACGCGGCGCGCCTGGCTCCTGCCGGCATGATCTTCGTGCCTTGCAAGGATGGCATCAGCCACAATGAAATCGAGGACGCCAAGTCCGAGCACCTGGAGGCGGGCTGCAACGTTCTGTTGCATGCGATGCTGGAGCGTGCCCGTATTGTTTGACCGTCGCGGGGCCGGGGAGCATACTGGCTAAAGTCACGCTCTCCCGGCTTCCAACATGATAGAACCACCCCAATCCCAGGCGGCGGCGCTGGAGACAGGCTGCCCTGCGGTCACGCTGGAAAGCATCTCCGATGCGGTTCTGGTGCTGGACCGCAGCTGGAACATCCGCTACATGAACGGCAACGCGGAGCGCCTGCTGCAAGTGCGTCGCGCGGAGGTGATGGGCCGGAACGTGTGGCAGGTCTTCCCGGAAGCGGTCGACGGCCCTTACCACCGCGCCTACCAGCAGGCGGTGGAGACCAACAGCCCCGTGGCGTTCGAGGAGCATTATGTGCCGCTCGACCTGTGGACCGAGATCCGCGCCTATCCATCGGAAGCTGGCCTGACCATCTACTTCCGCGACATCAGCGAGCGCAAGGCCGCCGAGGCTCGGATCCACAGCATGGCCTTTTACGACCAGCTCACCGGCCTGCCGAACCGTCAGTTGCTGCTCGACCGCGCCGGCCACGCGCTCTCGCTGGGCCATTTGGGCGCGATGCTGTTCATCGACCTGGATAACTTCAAGACCATCAACGACACACGCGGGCATGACAAAGGAGACATGCTGTTGCAGATGGTCGCGGCCCGCCTGCGCGCCGAGGTGCGCGGCTGCGATACGGTGGCGCGCTTCGGCGGCGACGAGTTCATCGTGCTGCTGGAGGACCTGGGCGCCACGGAGAACGATGCCGCCACGGCGGCGCAGGAGATCGCGCTCAAGATCGTCCATGCGTTCAGCGAGCCGTTCGCGATCGACGGCATGGACCACCACAGCACGCCCAGCATCGGTATCACGGTGTTCAGCGGCGGCAACGTGGACGAGGTGTTGAAGCGCGCCGACTTGGCCATGTACCAGGCCAAGGCGGCGGGACGCAATACCGTCTCGTTCTTCGATCCGGCGATGCAGGCAAGGGTCAGCGCACGGGCTGCGCTGGAGGCGGACCTGCGGCGCGCGCTGGGCAACGGCGAATTCGTGCTGCACTACCAGCCCTTGATGTGCATGGATGGCGCCATGGCCGGCGCGGAGGCGCTGGTGCGCTGGAGCCATCCGCAGCGCGGAATGGTGTCGCCCGCCGATTTCATACCGGTGGCGGAGGAGTCGAACCTGATCCTGCCGTTGGGGCGCTGGGTGATGCGCGAGGCTTGCCAGCGGCTGGCGGCATGGGCCGGCGATGCGCGCACGGCGGGGCTGGAGATGGCGGTCAATGTCAGTGCATCGCAGTTTCACCGGCCGGACTTCGTCGAGCATGTGCTGGAGACGCTGGCGCAAACCGGCGCGCGCGCCGACAGGCTGCGGCTCGAATTGACGGAAAGCCTGCTGCTAAAGGATGTCGGCGGTACGGTCGAGAAGATGCAGCGGCTGCGCGCCGCCGGCGTCAGCTTCGCGCTGGACGATTTCGGTACCGGTTATTCGTCGCTGTCGTATCTGCACCGGCTGCCGCTGGATCAGCTGAAGATAGACCGTTCATTCATCTGGGGCGCAGCAAAAGAGGACAGCGGCGCCGCCATCGTCCGCATCATCGTCTCGCTGGGCAGGGCCCTGAACATGTCGGTGTTGGCCGAGGGTGTGGAGACGCAGGCGCAGCTCGACTTTGTGATTGCGGAGGGATGCCAGTATTATCAAGGCTATTTGTTCAGCAAGCCGCTGCCCGAACCCGAGCTGTTGGCGCTGATCGCAAACCTGTAAATCGATGCATTCAGATCCGCAGCAAGCCTACCTCGATGGAAACCACCACATGGCCGCCGGCGATTTCGCCGTTGCGGAGGACTGCTACCTGCAGGCGCTGGTGCTGGAGCCCATGCACGGCGCGGCACGCGCCAACCTCGGATACCTGAAGGAGCGGCAGGGCGCGCTCACGGAGGCCGAATTCCATTATCGGATGGCGCTGGCGCTGATGCCCGATCATGCGCAGCTCCACCAGAATCTCGGCGTGCTGCTGTTGAAGGCGAAGCGCTTCGATGAAGCCGAAGCGGCGGCACGCGCGGCGGTGGAGTTGGCGCCGGACTCGCCGGCGGCATGGAGCCAGCTGGGCGTACTACTCGCCTGCGTCAAGCGTGAGCGGGAGGCCGAGGGATGCTACCGCTGTGCGCTGGAGCTGGACCCGAACCATGCGCGGGCGCGCTTCAACCTGGCCTACGTGCTGCTGCGCCAGGGCCGGTTTGAAGAAGGCTGGCCGTTGCTGGAGGCGCGCTGGCAGTTCGACTCTTTCGCACATACCTTCGCCTGTCCGCGCTGGGAGGGCGAGGCGTTGCTGGGCAAGGCCATCGTGATCGTGCTGGAGGCGGGGCAGGGCGACATGATCCACTTCTGCCGCTACGCCTCGAAGCTGAAGGAGCGCGGCGCGGCGCGGGTCGCCGTGATATGCCATGCAGGGTTGAAGCGCTTGTTCGCCACGCTGGCTGGCGTTGATGAGGTATATGGTCTGGATGATGCGGTGCCGGCCGATGGCTGGGACTATTGGACGCATCCGATGCGCCTGCCCGCCGTGTGCGGTCCGGTGGCGGTTCCCTATCTTGCGGCGGAGCCGGAACTGGCGCGGCATTGGGCCGCACAGCTGCCCGCACAAGGCTTGCGCGTCGGCCTTGCATGGAAGGGGAATCCGGATTTCGAGAACGACGCGGACCGTTCGCTGCCGTCGTTGCAGGTGCTGGCGCCGTTGGCTGCGGCGCCGGGAGCACATTTCGTCAGCCTGCAAAAAGGGTTTGGCGAGGACGAGGCGCTGGCACCTCCCGCCGGCATGGCGCTGCAGGCAATCGGCCCGCAGCTGCGCGACTTCGCCGATACGGCGGCCGCCATTGCCAATCTCGATCTGGTCATCAGCGTGGACACGGCGGTGGCGCATTTGGCCGGCGCGATGGGCAAGCCATGCTGGCTGCTGCTGCCCGACTATCGCTGCGACTGGCGCTGGATGACGGAACGCGGCGACACGCCCTGGTATCCGTCCATGCGTCTGTTCCGCCAGCCCGAGGGCGGCGGCTGGGGGCCGGTGATCGCCGAAGTGGCCGCCGCGCTGGCCGAGCTTTGCCGGCGCATGCCGGCGGCCAGCGATCAGGCGTAGCTGCGCAGGAAGTCCAACAACACCCGGGCGGCGATATCGGCGTCGTCCGCCGTCATCGTCTCCAGCGGATTGTGGCTGATGCCGCCGTTGCCGCAGCGCGTGAACAGCATGGCGACGTCGGTGATGGCGGCCATCGCCATCGCATCGTGGCCGGCGCCGGACAGCAGGTCGAAGCGCGGCAAACCCGCACGCTCGATGGCGGCGCCGAACTGCCGCATCAAACGTGGCGCACATGGCGCGGCCGAGGCATCGACGATCTGCTGCCAGCTTGCCTCCACCTGGCGTCGCCCGCAAATGTCCGTGATACCGTCTAACACATCCTTCACCGCCGCCAGCCGCACCGCATCGTCGGCGGCGCGGATATCGAGCGACAGCTTGCACGCGCCGGGAATCACGTTGACCGAACCGCCAGGCACCTGCAACTGCCCGACCGTGCCGACCAGCGATACACCCTGGGCACAGCGCCGCTCGACCAGCAGCACGATCTCCGCCGCCGCTGCCGCTGCATCCCTGCGCATCGTCATCGGCGTGGTGCCCGCGTGGCTGGCCAGGCCGGTCAGCTCGACCAGGTAGCGCGAGCTGCCGGCAATCGCAGTCACCACGCCCAGCGGCAGGTCGCGCTCCAGCAGCACCGGGCCTTGTTCGATATGGACTTCCACGAAGCCCAGCAGTTGCGCAGGATCGCGGGCGATGGCGGGAATGCGCGCCACGTCATGGCCGGCGGCCAGCAGCGCGTCGCGCATCGTGACGCCGTCGGCGTCGGTCTGGTCCAGCAGCGACTGGTCGAAGCGGCCCGTGACCGCGTTACTGCCCAGGAAAGTGCTCTTGAACCGCACGCCTTCCTCCTCCGCGAAACCGACGATCTCGAAATGGAAGGGCAGCTTTTCGCCGCGCTGATGCAGGTGGCGCACGATAGCAATCGGCAGCAGGATGCCAAGACGGCCGTCGTACTTGCCGCCATTGCGCACGGTGTCGTAGTGCGAGCCGGTCATCAGCGTTTTCGCGCCCGGCGCGTCCGAGCGGTAGACGCCGACGACATTGCCGACGGCGTCGATGTGCGCGTCCATGCCGGCTTCGCGCATCCAGTCCAGCAGCTGTGCTGCGGTCTTGCGGTGCGCGGGCGTCATGTAGGCGCAGGTCAGGTCGAAGTCCGCGTTGGCGCTGTTGTCGGTGTCGCTCCATGCGGCGATAGTCTCGCACCACTGCATGACGGCGGGGCCGAAGTCCAGCGTCACGCCCAGCAGGTCGTTCAGGCGCAGTTCGGCGATGCGCTTAATCTGGCGCAGGCACTCGGCGATTTCGTCGGCGCGCTGGTTCTTCAGCCGGCGCGTGAAGGTGGCGATGATGGCGCGCCGCGTCAGCCCCTGTCCGTCCGGGCCTTTGACGGCGAGGATGAAGGGAAAGCCGAATTTGGCGTTGTAGTCCGCGTTCAGCTGGTGCAGCACGGCGAATTCCTCGGCGCTGCACAGGTGGAGGCCGGACTTGGCTTGCTCGTTGGTGGATTCGGCCGTCAACTCGCCGGCGACGGCGGCCTTGCCGGCCAGCTCGGGGTGGGCGCGGATCAGGCCCAGTTGCTCATCCAGCGTGGCGGCGCTGACGACCGCCTGCAAGGCCAGCTTGAGCGCGGTGGCGTTGGCGAAGGGCCGCTGCGCCGCCGCCCGTTCCGGTATCCACGGCGAGTGCTCGTAGATGCCGCGCAGGCGATCGGTGAAGGTGGCGGCGTCGCAGCCATTTAATTCGGAAAGTGTAGTCATGGCGCTTAGTGTAACCGCGACTGCACCATGCAGTTATATGCGGTATCCATTAAGGTTTATTATTTGCCGAGTGCCTTGGCCGCCGTCGAGACCTGCTCGCGCAGCCATTTGTGCTCCGGCGCCTGGTGCACGCGCTCATGCCACAACTGGTAGAACCGCATCGCCGGGAACTTGACCGGCACCGTGTACGTCTTCAATGGCATGTTGCGTTCATAGTAGCGCACGAACTGGCGGCCGGTGGTCAGCACCAGGTCCGTCTGCGTCAGCATGTAGGGGATCAGGCCGAAGTAGGCCGATTCCACGGCGACGTTGCGCTGCAAGCCCTGGCGCTCCAGGAAGTCGTCGATGACGCCGTGGTAGCCGGGCAGGATCTGCGTCGGCGCCACGTGGGGCAGGGACAGGTAGTCGTTCAGCGTCATGTCCTCGCTGCCGGTGCGCAGCGCGTACGGACAGTCGGAACGCATCACGCAAATGATCGGGTCTTCGAACAGCTTGGACATGTGCAGGTGCTCGGGCGGCTCGTCCCAGTTGGCGATGACCAGGTCCATGTCGCCGTCAGACAGCAGTCGCACGTAGTCCACGCCGGGGCCCAGGCTGTGGATCTTCACGCGGCTGTTGGGTGATCCGCGCCGCAGCATCGCCACAAGGTTGGGCAGGAACTGGCTGTCCAGGTAGTCCGGCGCGGCGATGTGGAAGGTGCGCGCTTCGTTCTGCGGCACGAAGGGCGTCTTCTTCAGGAACAGGTTCTCGGTTTCGTCGAGGATGCGCTTGGCCGGCACCAGCAGGCTTTCGCCGTGCTGGGTCGGCACCATGCCGCGCGCACCGCGCACCAGCAGCGGATCGCCGGTCAGCTCGCGCAGCTTGCGCAGCGAGGCGGAGATCGAGGGCTGCGGCTGATTCAGTTTGAGGGCGACGCGTGAGACGTTCTTCTCAACCAGCAGCAGGTAGAGGATGCGGATCAAATGCAGATCCAGGTGTTGCGGCAGGGCGGCCATGTGAGGATTTCTGTTATACGGAATCGGATATGTTTAATATACTCTAATGTTCATGTGGTCGGCGCCAAATCCGTTTATCTTCTGTAAATTAGCCACACTCTTTACCCTGAAAGCACCCATGGAATTATTCGCCTATCTGATCCCGTACGGCCTTGAGTGGCTGAACCTGATCGTGCGCTGGCTGCACGTCATCACCGGCATCGCCTGGATTGGCGCCTCGTTCTACTTCGTCTGGCTGGATAACTCGATCCGCCCGCCCGCTTCAGGTTCGGAGCTGGCGAAGAAGGGCGTGTCCGGCGAACTGTGGGCGGTGCACGGCGGCGGTTTCTACAATCCGCAAAAATACCTGGTGGCGCCGGCCGAACTGCCGAAGGAGCTGCACTGGTTTAAATGGGAGGCTTACACCACTTGGCTGTCCGGCATCGCGCTGCTGACCATCGCCTACTACTTCAACGCGCAGGCGATGATGATCGATAAGTCGGTGGCCGATATCGGCAGCTGGCAGGCGGTCGGCATCGGCGTCGGCACGCTGGTCGTCGGCTGGACCGTGTACGACCTGCTGTGCCGCTCCCCGCTGGGCAAGCGCGATATGTGGTTCGGCGTGGTGGTGTTCGCGCTGATCGTCGGCGCCGCGTATGGCCTCACGCATGTGCTGAGCGGCCGCGCCGCCTACATCCATGTCGGCGCGCTGATCGGCACCATCATGGTCGGCAATGTGCTGATGCTGATTATTCCCGGCCAGCGCAAGATGGTGGAGGCCATGTCGGCCGGCCGCCTGCCGGATCCTGTGCACGGGCAGAAGGCCAAGCAGCGCAGCGTCCACAATAACTACTTCACGCTGCCGGTGCTGTTCATCATGATCAGCAACCACTACGCGATGACCTACCGGAACGACCACGCCTGGCTGGTGCTGGCCTTCATCATGGCGGCAGGTGTATTCATTCGCCACTTCTTCAACCTGCGCCACAAGGGCCGGGTGGAATGGCGTTATCCGGCCCTCGGCGTGGCGCTGCTGGTCGGCGTGGCGGTGGCGATCGTGCCGCCGCGTCCCGTGGCGACGGCGGCTGCTGCCGATCCGGCGGCGCAATTCGCCAAGGTGAAGACCGTGATCGACCAGCGCTGCGTGGCTTGCCATTCGGCCCATCCTTCGCAGCCCGGCTTTGCGACGGCGCCTGCCGGCGTGATGCTGGACAGCGCGGAACAGGTGCGCCAGAACGCGGAAAAAATCTATAAGCAATCGGTGCAGCTCAAAGCTATGCCGCTTGCGAACCTGACCAATATGACGGATGCCGAACGGGCGCAGATCGCGGCCTGGTTCGAGTCCGGCGCAAAATAAGAGAACAGCCATGACGACGAACAAGGAACAACTGGCGCAGTGGATCGACGCGCACTTCGATGAGGAAGTCGGCGTACTGCAGCAGCTGCTGCGCGTGCCGACCGATACCCCGCCCGGCAACAACGCGCCGCATGCCGACATGGTGGCCGACCTGGTCAAGGCCTACGGATGGACCGCCGAGAAGCACGCCGTGCCTGCACAGGTGGTGCAGGACTACGGCATGGAGACCATCACCAACCTGATCGTGCGCCGCCCGTATCGCGCGGGTGGCCCGACGGTGGCGCTCAACGCCCACGGCGACGTGGTGCCTCCGGGCGACAACTGGACCTA
The DNA here is from genome assembly GCF_009857655.1 of Duganella vulcania. Classification (NCBI taxonomy): domain Bacteria; kingdom Pseudomonadati; phylum Pseudomonadota; class Betaproteobacteria; order Burkholderiales; family Oxalobacteraceae; genus Duganella; species Duganella vulcania. Next base: position 14,965 of record NZ_WWCX01000016.1, on the reverse strand, counting down.
TCCGCCGTATGGCGGCGTGGTGGAAAACGGCTACATCTATGGCCGCGCCGCCGCCGTCTCCAAGTGCGACTTCGCCACCTACATCTTCGCCACGCGCGCGCTGGAGGCGCTGGGCGTGCCGCTCAAGGGCGGGCTGGAACTGCACTTCACCTACGACGAGGAATTCGGCGGCCTGCTGGGCCCCGGCTGGCTGCTGGAACAGAAACTGACCAAGCCGGACTTCGTCATCGCGGCGGGCTTCAGCTACAACATCGTTACCGCGCACAACGCCTGCCTGCAGCTGGAGATTACGGTGCACGGCAAGTCCGGCCACGGCGCGATGCCGGAAACCGGCCACGATGCATTGCAAGCAGCCACCCGCATCCTGAACGCGATCTACGACCAGCTGCCGGAGCTGAAGAAGGTCAAATCCAAAATCCCCGGCATCGATTCGCCGACCATGCTGGTGGGCCGCATCGACGGCGGCACCAACACCAACGTGGTGCCGGGCAAAGTGGTGCTGAAGATGGACCGCCGCATGATCCCGGAAGAAGATCCGGTGGTGGTGGAAGCCCAGGTCCGCGCGCTGATTGAAAAGGCGGTCGAAGGCCAGCCTGGCATCCGCATCGAGATCAAGCGCCTGCTGCTGTCGCACGCGCTGCGCGAGCAGCCGGGCACGGAGAAGCTGGTGGCGAGCCTGCAGCAGAACGCGCAAACCTTCATTGGCGAGAAGATCCCGGCGCAAGGCACGCCGCTGTACGCGGATGCGCGCCTGTACGGCGAGCATGGCATTCCGGCGGTGCTGTACGGCGCCGGCCCGCGCACCGTCCCCGAGTCGAACGCCAAGAAGGCCGATGAGCGCCTGCTGCTGGAAGACCTGCGCAAGGCGACCAAGGTGGTAGCATGCACGCTTTTGGATTTCCTTGGAGAGTGAGATGTTTGAGAAGAAGATGATGGCCGGCTGGGGCGATATGGACTTCAACAGCCATATGCGCAACACGGCCTTCCTGGACAAGGCGGGCGATGTGCGCATGTTGTTCTTGTCGGAGAACGGCTTCCCGATGAGTGAGTTCATGCGCCTGAATATCGGCCCGGTGGTGATGAAGGACGAAATCGCCTACTTCAAGGAAGTGATGCTGCTCGAAGAGATCACCGTCACGCTGGGCGTGGCCGGGCTGTCGGCGGACGGCAGCCGCTGGTCGCTCAGCACCGACATCATCCGCGCCGACGGCAAGCTGGCCGCGCGCGTGACCAGCACCGGCGGCTGGCTCGATCTGGTGGCCCGCAAGCTGATCGCCCCACCTGCCAACCTGCTGGCCACCTGGCAGTCGCTGGGCAAGACGGCGGACTTCCAGGAACTCAACACCAGCATCAAGTAAGGCTATTTGGCCTCGTAGAACTTGCGGTAGAACTGCGCCGTCACGCCGCGCGCAGCCATGCGCCTGGCGGCGTCGGACAATATCGGCGCCAGCGCCGCGTTGTCCTTCCTCAGATAGATGTACAGCGGCAGGTCCTCCAGCGAAGCGCTGCTGTGGCCCTGCGCCAGCAGCGGCTTGGCGTCGGCGCTGATGCCGCCGTCGTCGAACACACAGGCGTCGTCGCGCGCCGCCAGCACCATCTGCAAACAGGCGGTTTCGCTCTGCACGTCGTGCGGCTGGATCGCCGGTTGCAGAGCCTCCAGCCGCTGCTGGTACAGATAGATGCCGCGCTTGTAGCTGACCGTCCTGGCGTTCTTCGCCAGCGATTCCCAACTGGTGATGTCCTTGTCGGTGCGGGTGAAGATGCGCGTGCGCGAGACGATGAACGGTTCGTCGAGCCGCGCATAGTCCGGATGCTTCTGGATGTAGCCTTTGACGCGGCCTACCTCGCCGTCGATATTGCCGGCTGCGAGCATCGCCTCGGAACGGCGGCCCGGCAGGCTTTGAAGCGCGCAGCGTCGCCCGCTGATGGTGCACAGCTGCTGAAGGTAGGCGCTGGCATACAGGAACAGTGGCGAGTTCTCTTCATGGGTAGTGCCGAACACCAGCTCCTTGCCGGCCTGCGCGTGCGTGTTCCCTGCAACGGCCAGCGTTGCGGCGATCAGGATGGTGGACTGGAGGCGGAACATGGCTCCATCATAGCCGATGCAAGCCGTCACGCGGCAGTGGCGGATTGTCGTATGATATGGCCATTATTGACTAAACGGCCATCCTGTGCACCGATACGATTTGATCAGCTGTCATGACTGCGGCGTGCTGCATCGCCGCCGTCCGGTGCTGCCGCGCGAGAAGGCGCGCTGCGTGCGCTGCCGGTCCATCCTCTATCGCGGCATCCACTCGGACGTCAACCGCATGGCGGCCATCACCTTGGGCGCCATCTTCACCTTCCTGATCGCCCAGTTCTGTCCCATCGTTGAACTGGCCATCGGCGGCTACACCTCCAGCGCCACCTTGTCCGGCGCGATACGCGTGTTGTGGACGGAGCAGATGCAGGTGGTGGCGGTGATCGTATTCCTGTTCACCGTGCTGCTGCCGGCGGTGGAGCTGGGCGCGCTGCTGTACGTAACGCTGGCGTTGCGCAGCGGCGTGCGGCCGCACGGCTTCGACCATCTGCTGCGCGCGGTCGCCGCTGCGCGCCGCTGGGGGATGACGGAAGTGCTGATGATCGGCATCCTGATCACCATCGTCAAGATGACCAGCCTGGCGCAGGTGGTGGTGCAACCGGGCCTGTTCGCCTTCGGCGCGTTGACGCTGATGCTGGCCATCGTCACCTCGTTCGATCCGCAGATGCTATGGAATATCGGCGAGCACCTGCCGGGGCCACGCCGTCCCGCGCAGGCGGAGTTCCGCTACACGCCGCATGCCCGCCTGGCCGCCTGCCACAGTTGCGGCCTGGTGGCGCAGCACCAGGCGGCCACGCACCAGCATTGCGCGCGCTGCGGTGCCGCGCTGCACCGTCGCCGTCCCGACAGCGTGGGCCGCACCTGGGCCTTCCTGCTGGCGGCCACCATCCTCTATATCCCCGCCAACCTGCTGCCGGTGATGTACACGCACTCGCTGTTCGGCAAGGAGGACGATACCATCATCAGCGGCGTGGTCTACTTCTGGACCAGCGGTTCGCCGGCGCTGGCGGCGATCATCTTCATCGCCAGCATCGTGGTGCCTGTGCTGAAACTGGCGGCGCTGTCGCTGCTGGCGTTGACGGCGCAACGGCGCTCGCGCTGGCGCCCCCTGCAGCGCACGATGCTGTACCGGATCGTGGAGTTTGTCGGCCGCTGGTCGATGCTCGATATTTTTGTGATTACCCTGACGGTCGCGCTGGTGCGCTTCCAGACGCTGGCCACGATCACCGCCGGTCCCGGCGCGCTGGCGTTTTGCGCGGTGGTGGTGCTGACGATGCTGGCGTCGATGCAGTTCGACCCGCGCCTGATCTGGGATCCGATCGATTCAAATGGAGAGAACCATGCCTGAAAACGAAAGCGGCGTGCCGCCGCTGCCCGAGCCGAAAGTGGAGAAGGCCAATCGCTGGCTGCCTTCGCTGGTGTGGCTGATCCCTTTGCTGGCTGCGCTAATCGGCCTGGCGCTGGTGGCCAAGTCGGTGATGGACCAGGGCCCGGCGGTGACGGTGAGCTTCCGCAGCGCGGACGGGCTGGAGCCGGGCAAGACCAAGGTCAAATACAAGGACGTGGACATAGGCCTGGTGCGCACGATCACGCTGTCGCGCGACCTGTCCAAGGTGCTGGTCCTGATCGACATGAGCAAGGAGGCCAAGCGCTTCACCGCCGCCGATACGCGCTTCTGGGTGGTGCGGCCGCGCGTGGGCGCGAGTGGCGTTTCCGGTCTGAGCACCTTGCTGTCGGGCGCCTACATCGGCGTCGATGCGGGCAAGTCGGAGGAGACGAAGGAAGAATTCACCGGATTGGAGAAACCGCCGCAGGTGGCGGGCGATGAAAAGGGCACCAAGTTCACGCTGCATGGCGAGAGCCTCGGCTCCATCGATGTCGGCTCGCCGATTTTCTACCGCCGCATACAGGTCGGCCAGGTGGTTGGCTTCGATCTGGACGAGAAGGGACGCGGCGTGAAAATGACTGTGTTCGTCAGCGCTCCTTATGACCAGTACGTCGGCAAGAATACACGCTGGTGGCATGCCAGCGGTGTCGACGTGCGGCTCGATTCGAACGGCTTCAAGGTCAACACGCAATCGCTGGCGGCCATGCTGGTGGGCGGCATCGCCTTCGAAACCATGAGCGGCCAGAAGCCGGACCAGCAGGCCGCTCCCGGCACCGACTTCCCGCTGGCCTCCGACCAGGCCAACGCGCTGCGCGAGCCGGACGGCGTACCGATCACCACGGTGCTGTACTTCGACCAGTCGCTGCGCGGCCTCTCGCCCGGGGCGCCGGTGGACTTCCGCGGCATCGTGCTGGGCGAGGTGCGCTCGGTCGGCGTCGATTTCGATCCGGTGAAGAAGACCTTCCGCATGCCGGTGACGGTGGACATGTATCCGGCGCGCCTGGGCCGCAGCTTCCAGCAATCCGTCGCCAGCGACCAGGATCGCAACGCCGGGCCGATGGTGCTGGAGCGCCTGGTCGCGCGTGGCCTGCGCGGCCAGCTGCGCACGGGGAACCTGTTGACCGGCCAATTGTATGTGGCGCTGGACTTCTTCCCGAACGCGCCGCAGGCCAAGCTGGATGTGGCGCAGTATCCGCTGGAGGTACCGACGGTGCCGAATAGCCTGGACGAGCTCCAGACGCAGATCGCCAGCATCGCGCGCAAGCTGGATCAGGTGCCGTTCGGCGAGATCGGCAACAACCTGCGCGACACGCTGAAGAGCGCCAACGTGCTGTTCAAGCAGCTCGATGCGCAGGTGGTGCCGGAGATGAAGGACACGCTGGGCGCGGCGCGCAAGACCTTCGGCGAAGCGAACCAGCTGCTGCAAAAGGATTCGCCGGTGCAGTCGGATCTGCACGAAGCCTTGCAGCAGCTGACGCAAACGCTGCAATCGCTGAACGCGCTGTCGGATTATCTGGAGCGGCATCCCGAATCGCTGTTGCGCGGGAAGACGAGCAAGCAGGATACCAAGGGAGAACCGAAATGATGCGCTATCAAACCGCGCTGGCCATGGTGGCCGGGCTGCTGCTGGCCGGCTGCGCCGCCGCGCCGCCCGAGCACTTCTACAGCCTCAGTAACGGCATGGGCGTGCCGGCGCCAGCGGCCGCGCCGCCTGGCTACTACATCGAGCTGCCGGCCGTGACGGTGCCGCAGCAGGTGGCGCGTTATCAGCTGGTGGTCAGCAACGAAGCGGGGCGCGTGGATTTGCTGGAGCATGAGCGCTGGTCGGCGATGCCGGCGTCAGAGATCGGCCAGGCGCTGTCGCTGGCGATCACGGGCGAGCTGGGGACGGTGGACGTTTTCCGCACATCGACGGCGGACGGCGCGCCGGTCTACCGCATCAGCACCAATGTGCAGCGCTTTGAATCCGCTCCTGGGCAGTACGCGCTGATCGACGCGGTGTGGAGCGTGCGGCTGGTCGGCAGCGCCAAGGTGCTGACCTGCCGCAGCGTCGCCAACGAGCCGGTCGGCGGCGGCTACGACGCGCTGGTGGCCGGCCACCGCCGCGCCGTCGCCCGCATCGCCGCAGACATCTCCAAAGCCGTCCGCACGCTGGCCTCCGGCGCCGGCACCGGCTGCTGAATTTGTTTTAATCCGGATCAAAGTGCATCGTTTTGACAGCTTGATCTCTTTCAGCTGTGGCATATATTGAGTGGATGCCGCATCGAGAATGGGAGGCTGGTATGTGTGAAAAGGTTCAACTGTCGATGGCTGGTGGGCTTCAAGTGGTTAGATTACCTCGTGGTTGCCAGTTTGAGGGTAGCGAAGTCTATATCCATCGAGATGCCGTATCCGGTGACGTTATCTTATCGAGCAAGCCACCGCTGTCCTGGGCTGATTTCTTTGCGGAAGACGTGTCGAAAGTCGTCCCTGCGGATTTCATGGGGGCGGCAGACCGTCAACAAGGAAAGCAGGAGCGCGATCCATTTGTGGGTATGGATGTATGAGCATCTATATGCTGGACACTAATATCGCCAGCTATGTTATCCGGGGCGCTCATCCGCTGGTAGCTCAGCGATTGCAGAGCGTTCCGCGCGCTAATGTGACCGTTTCAGTGATGACCGAGGCCGAACTGCATTATGGAGTCGCCAAACGTGGAGGGGCGGTCGGCCTGAAGACACGGGTCGATAAGTTTCTGAGGCTGGTGCGAGTATTGCCGTGGACTAGTGATATCGTATCTTCATATGCGGAATTGCGTGTGCTTCGCGAAGCTGCCGGCGTCACGCTGGCGCCGATGGATATGCTAATCGCTGCCCACGCGAGGGCAATCGGCGCCACGCTCGTCTCCAGCGACGCCACCTTCAGCCTTCATCCATCAGGGTTGATACTCGAAGACTGGAGTAAATGAGCTAGTCCGCCGCCAGCATGGCTTGCTTGATTTGTTCGCGCAGCCATACGCCGGCGGGGTCGTGGTCGATGTTGGCGTGCCAGTACAGGTAGATGTCCAGCGATGGCATTTGCAAAGGGAAGGGCAGGATCTGGTTGCCGAACTGCTGGTTGACCACGCGCGCCAGGCGCTCGGGCATCGTCAGCGCCAGGTCGGTCTGGCTCACCGCGCGGCAGGCGGCGAAGTAGTGCTGGCAGCGCAGCCGCACGCGCCGCTGCAGTCCCATCCGGCTCAGTTCAAAATCCTCCAGCCCCGGCCCGCGCCGGCGCGAGCTGGTTTGGATGTGCTCCAGTGTCAGGTACCTGTCCAGGTCCAGCGCGCCGCGCACCAGCGGATGGTCGCGCCGCACCAGCACCACCGTGCTGTCGGTGGCCAGCAGCGTGCGGCGGATGTCGTTCGACAGCGGCAGCAGGATGTCGATGGCCGCGTCCAGCGTGCCGGCCGCCAGCTCGCTTTCCAGTTCGCGCCGGCCCACCTGGAGGGTGTTCAGGCCTACCGTCGGTGCATCCTGCGCCACGCGCGCCATCAGCGGCGGCAGCACACTCGCCTCCAGCACGTCGCGCAGCGCCAGCGAGAAGGTGCGCTCGCTGGTGGCGGCGTCGAAATGCCCGGCGCCGTTCAGCGTCACTTCAAACCCGCGCAGCGATTGCCGCACGCCGTCGATGATGGAGCGGGACAGCGGCGTCGGCACCATCACGTGGCCCTGGCGTTCGAACAGCGGATCCTCAAACAGCACGCGCAGCCGGTTCAGCGCGTGGCTGATGGCGGGCTGCGTCAGGTTCATCTTCAGGCTGGCGCGCGTGATGCTGCCTTCCGCGTAAATCGCCTCGAAGACGATGAACAGATTGAGATCGACCTTGGATATATGCATGAGGTTTATTCGGCCAAATTAAAACTATTCATTTGATGAATTATAGGCCGGGCGTTAAGCTGGTGCCTGTTTTGATCTGGAGCCGCGAGCAAATGGGACAAATTTATCTGGTGCGCCACGGGCAGGCCTCGTTCGGCAGCGCCAATTACGATCAGCTGTCGACGCTGGGATACGAGCAGGCGCGCTTGCTGGGGCAGTGGTATGCCAACAGCCGCCAGTCCTTCCAGCGCGTGGTGGTGGGCGGCATGGCGCGCCATCGCCAGACCGCCGACAGCTGCCTGGCCGAGCTGCCCAAGGGGCAGCTGGCCGATACCGAATGGATCACCGATCCCGGCTTCGCTGAATTCGACCACCATGAGGTGCTGCGGCGCCACTGCCCGGAGGCCAGCGACGCGGCGGCGTTCCAGCAGCTGCTGGCGCAGCACGAGGAGCCGCAGCGCGCGCTGGAGCATCTGTTCCGCGCCGCGATGCAGCGCTGGATGAGCGGCTGGCACGACGACGAGTACACCGAGACGTGGCCGGAATTCCGCCGCCGCTGCGTGGCCGCGCTGGAGCGGCTCGACACCGACAGCAGCAAGCAGGCCACCATCGTGTTCACCTCCGGCGGTGTGATCGCCACGCTGATGCAGCACCTGCTTGGCCTGCAGGACTACCAGGTGATGGAGTTGAGCTGGACGCTGGCCAATTGCGCCGTGACCAAGCTGCTGCAGCGCCCCGGCCAGTTCACGCTCAGTTACCTCAACAACTACTCGCACCTGGAATGGCTGGGGCAACCCGGCGCCGTCACCTACCGATAAGGATCTGATCATGGATTTCGAATACAGCCCGAAAGTAAAGCAACTCCAGGCCCGACTGACGGCCTTCATGGACGAGCATATCTATCCGAACGAAGCGCGCTTCCATGCCGAGATCGACGCCAACCGCGCCGCCGGCGACGCGTGGGTACCGACCAAGGTGATGGAGGAGCTCAAGCTCAAGGCGCGCGAGGCGGGGCTGTGGAATCTGTTCCTGCCCGATTCGAAGCACGGCGCCGGCCTGACCAACCTGGAATACGCGCCGCTGTGCGAGATCATGGGCCGCGCCGTGTGGGCGCCGGAAGTGTTCAACTGCTCGGCGCCGGACACCGGCAACATGGAGGTGCTGACCCGCTACGGCACCGAAGCCCAGCAGCGCAAGTGGCTGGAGCCGCTGCTCGATGGCCGCATCCGTTCCTGCTTCGCGATGACCGAGCCGGCGGTGGCCTCGTCGGACGCCACCAACATCGCCAGCTCCATCGTGCGCGACAGCGACGAGTACGTGATCAATGGCCGCAAGTGGTGGTCCTCCGGCGGCAACGACCCGCGCTGCAAGGTCTTCATCTTCATGGGCAAGAGCGATCCCGATAACCCCAACCGCCACATCCAGCAGTCGATGATACTGGTGCCGCGCGATGCGCCCGGCGTGACGGTGCTGCGCCACCTGCCGGTGTTCGGCTTCGACGACGCGCCGCACGGCCACGCCGAGATCCTGTTCGAGAACGTGCGCGTGCCGGCCTCCAACCTGCTGCTGGGCGAGGGCCGTGGTTTCGAGATTGCCCAGGGCCGGCTCGGGCCGGGCCGCATCCACCACTGCATGCGTTTGATCGGCCTGGCTGAGCGCGCGCTGGAGCAGATGTGCAAGCGCAGCTTGAGCCGCGTCGCTTTCGGCAAGCCGGTGGCCGAGCAGGGCGTGACGCTGGAGCGCATCGCCGAGTCCCGCATCATGATCGACCAGGCGCGCCTGCTGGTGCTCAACGCGGCCTACATGATGGACACGGTCGGCAACAAGTTGGCGGCCAAGGAGATCGCCATGATCAAGGTGGCCGCGCCGACGATGGCGTGCAAGGTGATCGATTGGGCGATCCAGGTGCAGGGCGGCGGCGGCATGGCCGATCCTTTCCTTGCCTCGGCCTATGCCGGCGCGCGTTCGTTGCGGCTGGCCGACGGTCCGGACGAGGTCCATCGCAGCCAGATCGGCAAGATGGAACTGGCGCGCTACAAGGCGCCGCGCGCGGCCAAATAGGGCAATCCGCGCCCGGCTAGCGGGCTGTATGCACGTACAGTATAATTCTGGCATGACGCATACCGCCCAACATGGCTTTATCCTGACCCGCCACTGGCGGGACGCGGCCAATGGGACGGAGATTGAATTCTGGCTGGCGACAGACGACGGCCCGAAAAAGATCCGCCTGACCGCGCAAACTTCGGTGGCCTTCGCCGAGGCGAAGCAGCGCCCTGCCATCGAGGCGCTGCTGGACGCCAATGCCGGCATCGAACTGCGCGAGCTGGAACTGAAGACCTTCCAGCAGGAGCCGGTCATCGGCGTTTATGCCTCGCGCTACAAGCAGTTGACGGCGCTGGAGCGCACCTTGCGCGAACACGGCATCAAGATGTTCGAGGCCGACATCCGCCCGCCCGAGCGTTACCTGATGGAGCGCTTCATCACCGCCGCCGTGCAGTTCGAAGGCGGACGCGCTGAAGGCGCCGCCGTCATCCACAACTGCAAGCTCAAGCCCGCACCCGAGTACCGCCCCAAGCTGAAGATGGTGTCGCTCGATATCGAGACCAGCGCCTTCGAGGACTTGTATTCGATCGCGCTGGAAGGCTGCGGCCAGCGCCAGGTCTACATGCTGGGCGAGCCGCAGGCCTCATCGCAGCAGATCGACTTCGACCTGGAATACTGCGCCACGCCGCGCCAGCTGATCGAAAAACTCAACGCCTGGTTCGCGCGCCACGATCCCGATGTGCTGGTCGGCTGGAACGTGGTGCAGTTCGACCTGCGCGTGCTGCAGAAGAACGCGGACAAGCACAAGATCCCGCTGGCGCTGGGCCGCGAGGGCAAGACCATCGAATGGCGCGAGCATCCGGGCAAGCAGGGCTACATGTTCGCGCCGGTGGTCGGCCGCATCGTCCTCGATGGCATCGATGCGCTCAAGGCGGCGTCGTGGACCTTCCCGTCCTTCAGCCTGGAGAACGTGTCGCAGGCCATGCTGGGCGAGGGCAAGGACATCGGCGACGTCTACGACAAGATGGCGGAAATCGAACGCCGCTTCCGCGAAGACAAGCCGGCGCTGGCGCACTACAACCTGAAGGACTGCGAACTGGTCACGCGCATCTTCGACAAGGCCAACCTGCTGGCCTTCATGATCGAACGCGCCACCGTGACAGGTTTGCAGGCCGACCACCTGGGCGGATCGATCGCCGCCTTTGGCCACCACTACCTGCCGCGCATGCACCGCGAAGGCTATGTCGCGCCCAGCGTCGGCGACATCTCCGGCGGCGCCTCGCCGGGCGGCTTCGTCATGGAGTCCAAGCCCGGCCTGTACGACTCGGTCGTGGTGCTCGATTATAAAAGCCTGTACCCGTCGATCATCCGTACCTTCCTGGTCGATCCGGTCGGGCTGGTCGAAGGCGAAATCGCCGGCGACCAGTCGACGGTGGTGGAGGGCGTCAACGGCACGGTGTTCTCGCGCACGCGCCACTGCCTGCCGGAGATCACCACGCAAATCTGGAAGCAGCGCGATGCCGCCAAGCGCGCGAAGAACGAGCCGCTGTCGCAGGCGCTGAAGCTGTTGATGAACTCCTTCTGCGGCGTGCTCGGTGCGACCGAATGCCGTTTCTTCAATCCCCGCCTGGTCTCCTCGGTCACGCTGCGCGGCCACCAGATGATGAAGCAGACCCGCGAGCTGGTGGAGGCCGAAGGCTACGACGTGATCTACGGCGACACTGATTCCATCTTCATCTGGCTGAAAAGGGAGTACGAGAACGGCGAGGCGCTGGCCATCGGCGAAGGCCTGGCCGCCAGGATCAACCACTGGTGGCGCACCATGCTGATGGAAAAACACGGCCTGGAATGCCACCTCGAAATCGAATTCGACACGCACTACCAGAAGTTCTTCATGCCCACCATCCGCGGCACGGAGATGGGCAGCAAGAAGCGCTACGCCGGGCTGACCATCAACGCCAGGGGCGAGGAGGAGGTCATCTATCGCGGCCTGGAAGTGGCGCGCAGCGACTGGACGCCGCTGGCGCAGCAGTTCCAGCAAGGCCTGTTCAAGCGCATCTTCAAGGACGAGCCGTATCAGGAGTTCGTGCGCGACTATGCGCGCAAGACGCTGTCCGGCGATTACGACGAGCTGCTGGTGTACCGCAAGCGCCTGCGCCACCGGCTGGACGAATACAAGGTCAACGTGCCGCCGCAAGTGCGCGCCGCACGCTTGGCGGACGAGTACAATCAGGCGCACCGCCGCCCGCTGCGCTACCAGAACGGCGGCTGGATCAGCTACGTGATGACCACCAGCGGCCCCGAGCCGACCGAAGCGACGCGCTCGAATATCGACTACGAACATTACCTGACCAAGCAGCTGCAGCCGATCGCCGATTCGATCCTGCTGCCGATGCACGACAGTTTCACCAGCCTGACCACGGCGCAAGCCAGCCTTTTTTAAAACGGTTAAACGGAGACAGCATGAGCGATTTCAAGAAACTGCACGACGGAAGCAAGCTGCTACACCTGCCCAACGCCTGGGACGCCGGCAGCGCCAGGCTGTTCGAAAGCCTGGGCGCGCCGGCCATCGCCACCACCAGCGCCGGCGTGGCCTGGGCCGCCGGCTATGCCGACAGTAACAACATGCCGGTCGACGTGGCGGTCAATGTCGCCGCCAGCATCGCGCGCGTGCTGACGGTGCCGCTGTCGGTGGACTTTGAAAGCGGCTATTCGGACGACGCCAGCACGGTCGCGCAGAACGTGCTGCGGCTGATCGGTGTCGGCGTGGCCGGCATCAACCTGGAGGACGGCGGCGGCACGCCGCAGCTGCTGGCCGGGAAAATCGCCGCCATCAAGAAGCTGGCGGCGCAGTCGGGCAAGGACATCTTCATCAACACCCGCACCGACGTGTACCTCAAGGGCCTGGCGCCGGAAGGCGAGCGCGTGGCCGAAGTGTTGAAGCGCGCGGCGCTGTACAAGGAGGCCGGCGCGGACAGCCTGTTCGTGCCGGGCATCTGCAAGGTCGACGAGATCAAGGCGGTGGTGGCCGGTGCCGGCTTGCCGGTCAACGTGATGGACTGGCCGGGCGTGCCGTCCGCCGATGACCTGCACAAGCTGGGCGTGCGCCGCCTGAGCGCGGGCTCCGGCATTCCGCAAGCCTTGTGGGCGGTCGCCGCCGACATGGGCCGGGACTTCCTGGCCACCGGCAGCGCCGGTCCGCTGATCGAAAAAGCCATGCCGTACGGCGAGCTGCAAAAGCTGTTTATCGGCGCGCGCTAGCGCATGGCAAGGCGGGGCCGGCTGTAGCAAAAAACAAACATTTTGCCGCCGCCGGCGATACGCGCAAACGGCGGTGTTTTTTCTTGTCCGTCCGGCCAAATTTGTTTGACGTTTAAATTAATCCCTCATAGGAGAGCGCCGGCTTTCAGCCCGCTGGTTGACTCTCGGTTACAACTTTCCAGTAGGAATTGCGGCTAATCGTTGAGAAACTTGGTTACAATTTCCTTACAATTTTGTAATGTGTTGTCTTTGACATACAGGTTCGCCGCTCACAGAATCGGCCTCACACCGGCTTGGCAACGTGCTACCGCGCGCGGCCTGAACGTCGGTGTGGCGTTAGCGGTATCCCTCTAACCTGTGTGCAAAGGAAAACCTATGACTTTGAATAAAGCAATGATGGCGCTGGTGCTGTCCCTGGCCGGCGGTGCGGCGATGGCCGCGCCGCATTCCGCGACGGTTGATTTCTCCAAGGGCGAGGAGGGCTGGTGGGGCATGCAGCCCATCGACGGTAACGGTGGCTCGGGCATCGATACCAGCATGGGCCATGGCGCGCCGGCCCTGCGCACTGTGATCGAGAACTTCGGCGTGACCTGGGGGACCAGCAACAACCAGGCCTTCCTTGGCGACTACACCAGGTCGCCGAGCGTGACGCTCGGCCTGGACATATCGGCGCAGCAGATCTTCTTCTTCAACCGTGAAGTGTCGCGCAATGTGATCGTCGAGCTGCGCGACTACGACAACACCCCTTCCGGCCTGCCGTACACCAGCGTGTTTTACAACCTCGGCAGCATCGACTCGACCAAGGGCTGGCAGCATTTGTCGGTGACTATCGGTGATACGAAATCGACGCTGTTGCCTGCCGGCTGGGGCGGCTACGGCGGCCCCGATGCACAGGGGCCGACGCTGCCTGCTGGCCGTACCTTCGCCAGCGTGCTGGCCAGCGTCGATGAGGTCGTGTTCACGACCTTGCAGCCAGGTTTTGTCTACGGCTACACCAACTTCGACGTCGCGATCGATAACGTCTCGATCACCGCCGTGCCCGAGCCATCGACCTACGGCATGCTGATCGGCGGCCTGGGATTGGTCGGCTGGATGGCGCGCCGCAAAGCGCGGCCGATGGCATAAGCCTGCTGGACGACATCGGAGAGTGGGGCCCCGCCCTCCGATAAGGAGTTGGCCGCGCGCCTGGGCGTCAGCGAACGGATGCTGTAGCGGCGCCTCAAGGCAGAAGGCTTGTCCCAGGCGCCGGCCCTGCACTGCCACAGTGGCAGCGTGGCAGTGCCACGTGCCGGGCTGGCGGTCCGCCAGCTGCGCCTAAGTCCTTGTTTTGAATCAATTCCCGTTGTCCTTGTCATTTGGCACAGAACGTGCGTCAAGAGAAGGGAGGAGTTAATTCAACAAGGAGTGACAACATGAGTGCCAACGTAGGAAAGATAGACCGCACCATCCGCATCGTTTGCGGCCTGGGCCTGGTGGCAGGAACACTGTCGGGCGTCATCGGCGCTTGGGGCTGGCTGGGTTTGGTCCCGCTGGCGACCGGGCTGTTCGGGTTTTGCCCGGCGTATCTGCCGTTCGGCGTCAATACCTGTTCGCTGAAGAAATAGGGGGAACTTCGCATGAGCATCGATACCAACGGCTATCGCGCGCTGACCAATTCCATCTCGCAGCAGCTGGCGACCTTGCGCGCGGACCTTCCGGACGTGATGAAAGGCTTCGGCGACCTGGCCCGCGCGGCGACCCGCGACGGCGCGCTGGACAAGAAAACCAAGGAGCTCATCGCGCTGGCGCTGGGGATCGCTGCCCGTTGCGACGCCTGCATCGGCTTTCATGTGCTGGCCCTGGTCAAGCTGGGCGTCACCAAGGCCGAGCTGGAGGAAACGCTGGGCATGGCGATCTACATGGGCGGCGGCCCGTCCGCCATGTACGCGGCCAATGCGCTGGCCGCCTATGAGGAGTTTTCCGCCGCGCCCTGAATGGCGGCGCGGCGCGCTGGGCTGGCTGGTCAGTCCAGCGTCCAGACATAGGTCAGGCTGGTCCAGGTGGCCTCGGTGATGGCTTCGCCGGTGGTCGTCTTGAACTTGCACTGCGACAGCGATTTGCGCGCAGCCTTGTCCAGCTCGTTCGAGCCGCTCGACTTCTGCACCTTCGACTCGATCACCCGGCCATCGGTTCCCACCAACAGCGCCAGCTGCACGGAGCCGTTCTCGCCGCGTCGATAGGCGTTGGGCGGGTACTCCGGCGTGGCGCAGGCGCGCGTATCCATCACCACGGCGGGACGCGCCGCCTGGCTGGCGCTGGCGGCGGCCGGCGCGCTTGCCCGGCTCGCTTCGGCCACGGCCTTGGTCTCGCTACGCGCGG
>NZ_WWCX01000169.1:0-6769 GCF_009857655.1 Duganella vulcania | reverse complement strand
GCCGCGCCAGCCGCGGCCGACGCTGGCGCCCCTGCTGCAGCGCCGGCCGATGCGGCGTCAGGAGGCGCCACAGCAGCCGATGCTGCGTCCGGTGCATCGGCGTCGGCTGACGCGCCCGCAGGCGCCACAGCAGAAGCGCCAGCCGTGGAGACGGAGGCAGCCGCCACGTCAAGCGCCAATGCGTCCGCTACAGATGCTCAGCAAGCCGCAGACGGCAAGCCGACAACCACGCCATCCGCCGACGCCACCACTGCCGACGCGCCGATAGCCGAGACGCCGGTGGCCACCGAGGCAACACCAGCCGCCCCCAAAGCCGAAACATCGGCAACTGGAGCGGCGGACGGGGGTACTCCCAAAGCCATCGAGCCGACAGCCGAAGCGCCTCCGCCGGACGCCGCGAAAGCCGCTGTACCGACAGCCGAAGCACCCGCTGAGGATGCCGCGAAAGCCGCAGCGCCGACAGCCGAAGTACCTGCTGAGGACGTCGCGAAGGCCACCGTACCGACAGCCGAAGCACCCGCTGCGGATACTGCGAAAGCTGCCGCGCCAGCTGGCGAAGCGCTCCTTGCGGACGCTGCGAAAGCCGCCGCGCCGGCAGGCAAAGCATCCATTGCGGATGCCGCGAAAGCCGCAGCGTCGGCAGGCGGGACACCAGTTGCCGATGCCATCAAAACCGCCATACCAAAAGGCGATGCGCTTCTTGCTGATGTCGCCAAGACCACGGCGCCGGCCACTGCGGCATCGACACCTGCGATCGATCCTGCCAAGCCGCCTTTGCCAGGAACACCAGCGCCGCGTCCGCAATCCCCGGCCGCACCAGACGCCGTGACTGGCAAGATGCCAGCCACTCCAGGCAGCGCAAGCGCGCCACCGATCAAGCCCGAAATGAAGGAGCTCAATCCGCTCGCCGGCAAAGATGGCGCCGGCCAAGCCATCGCCGACCCCGCCCAAGCGCTCGCCGACAAACTCAACGCCGCCAGACAAGCCGCCGGAAAACCACCCGTGAGTGACCCGCTCTCGGCACTACAAAACTTCAAAGATGCAATCCCGCCCCCGGCAACCACGCCTCCCACCAGCTAAAAACGCTGTCACGAATTTGTCATCTTGATGTTCCTCAATGTCGTCGCAAAAATATAACAGCATAAATTTTTAAAAAGCTTGTTCGCCAAAGAATTTACATTTATTATCAATTGAGTATCGGAAATCTTTGTACCTATCAATTACGTTGCGGCGCAGCGAGTGGTGGTGTCATGAGAGTAGCTTCGTGCTCTGTCCGCCTGTTTTTGATTTATGTATCGTCGGCCGCTAGTCACCATATAAGTGAGGAAGTGAATGTCAGATAGCTTACAAAAATGGGTAGGACGCAATCGTCCCCCACGTGTGCAAATCACGTACGACGTCGAAATCGGTGACGCCACTGAAAAAAAAGAGCTGCCCCTGGTGGTCGGCTTGCTGGCCGACCTGTCCGGCCAGCCGCTGGTGCCGCCGCCCAAGCTCAAGGCCCGGCGCCTGATTGAAATCGACCGTGACAACTTCAACGAAGTCATGGGCAAGATCGCCCCCCGTCTCGATATCTCCGTGCCGGACACGCTCAAGGGCGAAGGCAATCTCAAGGTGGAACTGAACTTCACCGAGTTCGACCACTTCCATCCCGAATCCATCGTCGCGCAAGTGCCGCGCCTGGCCAAGCTGCTGGAAGTACGCCAGCAACTGCGCGACCTGCTGGGCAAACTCGATGGCAACGATGAGCTTGACGCGCTGCTGGAAAACATCATCCAGAACTCGGAAGAGCTGAAGACCCTCAAGGACCAGGAACCGGCCGCCGACGCGGCGCCGGCGGCGGACGCGGAAGCGACCCCATCCTGATAGCACGCCGCGCGTGCTTACCCTCATCGACCACAGAGAGAGCTAAATCATGGCTACTAGTCAATCCGCCAAAGGCGGCGCCAAGTCGACCGAATCGACCGGCGAACTGAGTTTGCTGGACCGCATTGTCCAGGAAGGCAAGATGGCGGTCGAACCGTCGCAAAACGCCTACGCCAAAAAACTGCTGGGCCAGTTCGCCACGCAGGTGCTGGACGAAGGCATGAAGACCGCACCCGACAAGGGCGTGGTCGCAATGATCAACGAGCGCGTGGCAGAGATCGACAAGATTCTCAGCGACCAGCTCAACGCCATCATGCACCACGAGGAGTTCCAGAAACTGGAAGGCTCCTGGCGCGGCCTGCACGACATGGTGTACGGCACCGAGACCGGCCCGACCCTCAAGCTGCGCCTGCTGAACGTGTCGAAGAAGGAGCTGCTCAAGGACCTGGAGAGCGCCGTCGACCACGACATGAGCGTGCTGTTCAAGAAAGTCTACGAGGAAGAGTACGGCACCTTCGGCGGCGCCCCGTATTCCGTGCTGATCGGCGACTACTACTTCGGCCGCCACCCGCAGGATGTCGCGCTGCTGCAGCGCCTGTCCAAGGTGGCCGCCGCCGCGCACGCGCCGTTCATCACGGCCGCCGCGCCGTCGCTGTTCGACATGACCGAGTTCACCGACCTGGGCGTGCCGCGCGACATGTCGAAGATCTTCGAAAGCGCCGAGCTGGCCTCGTGGCGCGGCTTCCGCGAATCGGAAGACTCGCGCTACATCGCCATGGTGCTGCCGCGCTACTCCGCGCGCCTGCCGTACGGCGCCAAGACCAAGCCGGTGGAGAGCTTCAACTTCGAGGAAGACGTCGACGGCCGCGACCACAGCAAATACCTGTGGGCCAACTCGGCCTACCAGCTGGGCCTGCGCATCACCGACGCCTACGCCAAGCACAGCTGGACCACCGCGATCCGCGGCGTCGAAGGCGGGGGCAAGATCGAGGGCATGACCGCCCACACCTACAAGACCGACGAGGGCGATGTCGTGCTCAAGTGCCCGACCGAGGTCACCATCACCGACCGCCGCGAGAAGGAGCTCAACGACCTCGGCTTCATCGCCGTGGTCAACTCCAAGGGCTCGGACTTCGCCGCCTTCTTCGGCGGCCAGACCCTCAACAAGCCCAAGGTCTACAACATGGACGCGGCCAACGCCAACGCGGCGCTGTCGTCGCGCCTGCCGTACGTGCTGGCGGCCTCGCGCTTCGCGCACTACATCAAGGTCATCATGCGCGACAAGGTCGGCAGCTTCCAGACCCGCCAGAGCGTGGAGAATTACCTGAACAACTGGCTGAGCGGCTATGTGCTGCTGAGCCCGAACGCGACGCAGGGCGAGAAGGCCCGCTTCCCGCTGGCCGAGGGCCGGGTCGACGTGACCGAGAAGCCCGGCAAGCCCGGCGCGTATTCGGCCACCGTCTTCCTCAAGCCGCACTTCCAGATGGAGGAGCTGACCACGTCGATCCGCCTGGTGGCCGAACTGCCGGCCGCCGTCGGTTGATCCCGCTGTACACATCGATGTCCCGCCCATCCGGCGCAGCCGCCGGGTGGGCCCATAAAAACTGGAGCCAGCAATGTCTGACGTACTAATTCTGGATTTGGGCACCACCATCAAAGGCAACTGTATGGTCACCGGCTATGCCGACAAGATCATCGTGTTGTCGTACTCGCACAGCGCCTCGATGCCGCTGCAAATGGATGCATCGAACACCGAGCGCACTTCCGGCCGGCCGGTGTTTTCCGAGATCTCGTTCTCGAAGATGTCCGACCTGTCGACCACGGAGATGTACAAGGCCTGTACCCAAGGCACCAAGATCGGCTCCGCCAAGCTGCACGTGGGGCGCGTGGAAAACGGCAAGTACATGAACTTCTTCACGTACGAGATGAGCAACGCCATGATCTCGAACATCAGCACCTCGGGCGGTGGCGGCGTGCCATCGGATTCGTTCTCGATCAACTTCACCAAGATCAAGTGCGACTACACCCAGCAGCAGGCCGACTCGACCTCGAAGGGCACCGGCACCTGGAACTGGAACCTGGAGACGATGAAAGCGGATTGATGCGGCGTGGCGGCGGCCGCCCACGGGCGTGCCGCCAGCCGTCCCATCATGAGCGCTGCTCGTGCAGAAAACTATGTCTAAAGCCCTCACGGCGTCGCTTGTTCCGATGTTCGACCGATTAAGCGGCGTGGCGCACGCCTCGCCGGATGGCAGGCTGCTCGATGGCGGCGGCTTGCAGCACTCGCTGCAACTGGACCTGATGCGCCTCTTCAACGTGCGCAACGCGCTGACCATCCGCGAGTACCTGGACGGCGACCCCACCGTGCTCGATTACGGCCTGCCCGACATGCTGGGCCTGTCGCCGCAGTCGGACCAGGACTTGCTTACCTGGTCGCAGGTGCTGGAGCGCGGCCTGGCGCTGTACGAGCCGCGGCTGTCGCACGTCAAGGTGGCGGTGAGCGCCGACCCGGCCAAGCCGGTTGCCGCGCGCGCCGCCATCGCCGCCGTGGTGCTGCTGGGCCGGCAGATGTGCCGGGTCAATTTCGACGTCGCGCTGGACGCCCGCTCCGCCGCGATGCAGGCGGCCGCGACGTGAGCGACGATATCCTGGAATACTACCGGCGCGAGCTGTCCTACCTGCGCACCCAGTCGGCCGACTTCGCGGCGCGCTATCCCAAGGTAGCGCAGCGGCTGGTGCTGAGCGGCGGCGAATCGGCCGATCCGCACACCGAGCGGCTGATCGAATCGGTGGCCTTCCTGACGGCCCGCGTGCACCGCGACCTCGACCGCGATTTCCCCACCATCGCCGGCGCCATGCTGGACAACCTGTGCCCGAGCCTGACGCAGCCGGTGCCGGCCATGACGGTGGTGCGGATGACGCTCGACTCCTCGCAGGGCAAGGTCATGGCCGGCATGCCGGTGGCGCGCGGCGCCATGCTGTCGACCACCGCCGCCAGCGGCGAGAACTGCCGCTTCCAGGTGGCGTGGAACACCACGCTGTGGCCGCTGCAAGTGGCGGCCATCAAGATGGAGGACACGCGCACGCTGCGCCTCGACCTGCGCTGCGACGCCGGCCTGGACGTGTCCGAGCTGGAGCTGGACCGCCTGCGCCTGCACCTGTCCGGCGACCTGATGACGACGATGCCGCTGCACGAGCTGCTGATCAGCGGCCTGGAGCGCATCGAACTGCTGGCCGGCGGCGGCCAGTTGCACCGCCTGGGACCCAACAGCCTGAGCGAGGTGGGCTTCAACGAGAACGAGGCCATCCTGGCCCAGCCGGCGCACGCGCATCCGGCCTACGCGCTGCTGCAGGAATACTTCGCCTTCCCGCGCAAGTTCCAGTTCTTCGACCTGAGCGGCCTGCGCGGCCTGCTGGGCACGGGCGAAGGCTTCTCGGTGCGCTTCGTGTTCAACCGCAGCGCGCGCGTGTTGTCGCAGCTGAGCGCCGACAACTTCCTGCTCGGCTGCGTGCCGGCCGTGAACCTGTTCCCCGTCACCAGCGAGCCGATCCGCCTGCACCGCCGCCACTACGAATACATGCTGGTGCCGGACTACCAGCGCGAGGCGGTGATGGAAGTGCATTCGGTGGTGCGGGTCACCGCCTCCGATCCGCGCGCCGACCGGCCCAGCATCATCCCCAGCGTGTTCGCCGAATCGGCGGCCGACGCCGAGGAGGCCAAGGTGTTCTGGTCGCTGCGGCGCGAGATGAGCCTGCGCAAGGGCATCACCGGCACCGACGTCTACCTGAGCTTTGTCGACCGCAGCGACGTCCACAGCGTGCCGGACGAGCCGGTGGTGTACGCGCAGCTGCTGTGCACCAACCGCGGCCTGGCCGAGCAGATCGCGCCCGGCACGCGCTTTTACGGCGAGGGCATCTCCACCTCGACCGACATCCGCGCGCTGTACCCGCCCAGCGCGCAACGCCCGCCGGTGATGGAGGCCAAGGCCTTGTGGTCGCTGGTGGCGCTGCTGCGCCTGAACCACCGCTCGCTGGTGGATGGCACCACCGGCGTCCAGACGCTGCAGCAGATGCTGATGCTGTTCGCCGGCGACAGCGCGCGCGACCAGGCGCAGGTGCGTGGCGTGAAAAGCATGGCAGCGTCGGTGGCGACGGCGCGGCTGGGCGCCGACACCTGGCGCGGCCACTGCCGCGGCACCGACATCGTGCTGGAGTTCGACGCCGACGCCTTCGTCGGCACCTCGCCGCTGGTGCTGGCCGGCGTGCTGTCGCGGTTCTTCGCTTTGTACACCTCCGCCAATTCCTTCGTCCGCCTGGCCGTCACGCGCGGCGGCGAACCGTGGATGCAGTGGCCTGCCATGAGTGGACGCCAATGTCTGATCTGATGTCGCTATTGCGGGACGACCCGCATGCCTTCGATCTGTTCCAGGCGATCAGCATCCTGGAGCGCGGCGATCCCACGCGCGCGCGGGTCGGCACCTCGGTCGGCATGGACGAGGCCTTGCGGCTGGCGGCGCAGGTGGACCTGGCGTTCGCGCCCAGCGACGTCAGCGGCCTGCACGAGAGCAAGCAACCGGGCCCGCCGTTGACGCTGAAGTCGCCGGTGCTGACCTTGGCCGGCGCCCAGGGACCGCTGCCGATGCCGTTCACCGAGCTGCTGATGGAACGCCGCCGCGCGCGCGACATGGCCGGGCTGGAGTTCCTGGACATCTTCAACCAGCGCCTGCTGGGCTTCCTGTACCGCAGCCGCCGCAAGCACCACCTGGCCCTGAGCACGGAAAGCATCAACCACGCGCCCATCGTGCGCAGCCTGGACGCCATGGCCAGCCTGGGCCGCGCCGAGGGCGTGCGCGGGCCGGACGGCCAGCAAGCCTGGCTGCGCCACGCCGGCCTGCAGGGCGCC
>NZ_WWCX01000168.1:0-6793 GCF_009857655.1 Duganella vulcania | reverse complement strand
TCGACGCCGCTCCCGGCCGCCGAGCTGGCCGCCGTCGTGGCCGCCGTGCAGGTCGCCAACCCGGCCTCGTCGCCGGCCAAGCGCGAAGCGGCCGAGAAACGCGAAGAGCGTCCGCACGCCGCGCCGGCCAAGGAAGAATCGATCCGGGTCGACGCCGTCAAGCTGGACGCGCTGCTGGAAGTGGCCGGCGAATCGGTACAGGCCGCCAACCAGGCCGCCGTGCTGCTGGAACGCCTGTTGCAGTTCAAGTTCGAAGGCCAGGCCCAGACGCTGATGGCGACCTTGGCCGAGACGCTGGAACGCGCCTCGCGCTACTCCACCGAGCTGCAGCGCGCCACGCTGGCGACCCGCATGCAGCCGGTCGGCCGCCTGTTCCAGAAGTTCCCGCGCCTGGTGCGCGAGCTGGCCAAGGACCTGGGCAAGGACGTCGAGCTGACCATCGAAGGCGCGGAGACCGAAGTCGACCGCGTGGTGGTGGACAGCCTGTACGATCCGCTGGTGCACATGCTGCGCAACTCGCTGGACCACGGCGTCGAATCGCCGGAAGACCGGCTGGCGGCGGGCAAGCCGGCCAAGTCGTATATCTCGCTTAAAGCATGGCAGGAAGCAAATAGCGTTATGATTGTGCTTCAGGATGACGGCAAGGGCATGGATCCGGTGGTGCTGCGCACCAAGGCCCAGCAGAAAGGCCTGATCTCCGAATCGGTGCAGCTGACCAACGACGAATGCTTCCAGCTGGTATTCTTGCCGGGCTTCTCGACCAAGGAAGTCGCGTCCAGCGTGTCCGGGCGCGGCGTCGGCATGGACGTGGTGAAGACCGCCGTGGAGAAGAACCGCGGCGCCATCCACATCGAATCGTCGCTGGGCAAGGGCACCAAGTTCGCCATCCGCCTGCCGATCGAGCTGTCGATCGTGCCGACCATGCTGGTGTCGACCTCGGGCGCAGCGCTGGCGCTGCCGATGGCTGTGGTGCAACGCGTGGTCGAGCTGCCGGAAGTGTTCATGGAAGTGGGCGGCGCGCCGGTGCTCAAGGACCAGGGCCGTCCGCTGCCGGTGCGTTCGCTGGCCGATTCGCTGGGCTACGAGAGCTGCCGCGAGAAGGTGGGTATTGTTGTCGCCGCGCCACAGCCGTACATCCTGGCGGTGGAAGCGGTCGACGGTACCGCCGACCTGGTGATTAAACCGATGACCGCCATTAGCGTCGAGGGCATCACCGGCACCGCGCGTTCGGCCGAAGGCGAACTGGTGCTAGTGGTGGGCCTATCGTTCCTAATGGACGGGTGTCGAGGTAGTGTACGCATGGCGGCTTAGTCTCAGCACTAGGCCAGATAGACCAAAAGCCTGCGTCCACGCAGGCTTTTTTTTATTCGCATTTTTATACGCAATACAAGATTTTTCAAAAGGAGTCATAAAAAGTGTATCGGTAGGCGGAACCGCATCGGCTCACGAGGCCGGGCAGCGGCGGCCGCTACCGCATTGCACAATATGGCATAATCGAAGTGGATCACTCACACAGGCAGCAGCAGTACTCATAAATCATGATGAAGACGCTTTACGACAAACTCTGGGAATCCCACGTGGTCAAGGCCGAGGACGACGGCACCACCATCCTCTACATCGACCGCCATCTGGTGCACGAAGTCACCAGCCCGCAGGCCTTCGACGGCCTGCGCGCCGCCGGCCGCGCGCCATGGCGCGTGTCCGCCAACCTGGCGGTGGCCGACCACAACGTGCCGACCACCGGCCGCGCCGACGGCATCGCCGACCCGGTCTCGCGCCTGCAGGTGGAAACGCTGGACAAGAACGCCAAGTCCTACGGCCTGACGTACTTCAACATGAACGACAAGCGCCAGGGCATCGTCCACGTGATCGGGCCGGAGCAGGGCGCCACCCTGCCGGGCATGACCGTGGTCTGCGGCGACTCGCACACCTCCACCCACGGCGCCTTCGGCGCGCTGGCGCACGGCATCGGCACCTCGGAAGTGGAACACGTGCTGGCCACCCAGACGCTGCTGCAGAAGAAATCCAAGGCCATGCTGGTGCAGGTCGACGGCGCGCTACCGGCCGGCGTCACCGCCAAGGACGTGGTGCTGGCCATCATCGGCAAGATCGGCACCGCCGGCGGCACCGGCTACTGTATCGAGTTCGGCGGTTCGACCATCCGCGCGCTGTCGATGGAAGGCCGGATGACGGTCTGTAACATGGCGATCGAGGCCGGCGCGCGCGCCGGCATCATCGGCGTCGACGACGTCACCATCAACTACGTCAAGGGCCGCCCGTTCTCGCCGGTGGGCCCGCACTGGGACCGCGCGGTCGACTACTGGCGCACGCTGCACAGCGACGCCGGCGCCAAATTCGACCTGGTGGTCACGCTCAACGCCGCCGAGATCAAGCCGCAGGTGACCTGGGGCACGTCGCCGGAAATGGTGACCTCGATCGACGGCCGCGTGCCGGACCCGGAAAACGAAAAAGACAGCGTCAAGCGCGACGCCATCGAAAAGGCGCTGGTGTACATGAACCTCAAGCCCAACATGGCGATCGAGGACATCCGCATCGACAAGGTCTTCATCGGCTCGTGCACCAACTCGCGCATCGAGGACTTGCGCGCCGCCGCCGAGGTGGTGCGCGGCAAGCAGCGCGCCTCCAACGTCAAGCTGGCGATGGTGGTGCCGGGCTCCGGACTGGTCAAGGACCAGGCCGAGAAGGAAGGCCTGGACCGCATCTTCAAGGACGCCGGCTTCGAATGGCGCGATCCGGGCTGCTCGATGTGCCTGGCGATGAACGCCGACCGCCTGGAACCGGGCGAGCGCTGCGCCTCCACCTCCAACCGCAATTTTGAAGGACGCCAAGGCCAGGGCGGACGCACCCATCTGGTGTCTCCCGCGATGGCGGCGGCAGCCGGTATCGCCGGCCACTTTGTCGACGTGCGTGCCCTGCGCTGACGTCATCCACCACCCATCTTGAGAACCAACATGAAAAAACTGATCGCACTGACCATCTTCGCCCTGACCATCACCGGCTGCAACACCATTGCCGGCGTCGGCAAGGATGTGCAGAAAGCCGGCCAGGCGGTGCAGGGCGCCGCGGGCCATTAAACCCGACCCCGACGGCCGGCGCGGTCCCGCGCGCCGCCGTCAACATAGTGAGCATCATGGATAAATTTACGATCTACGAAGGACTGGTCGCACCGCTGGACCGCGCCAATGTCGACACCGACGCCATCATTCCGAAGCAATTCCTGAAGTCCATCCACCGCACCGGCTTCGGCCCGAACCTGTTCGACGAATGGCGTTACCTGGACCACGGCGAGCCCGGCCAGGACAACAGCAAGCGTCCGCTCAACCCGGAGTTCGTGCTCAACGAGCCGCGCTACCAGGGCGCCTCGATCCTGCTGACCCGCAAGAACTTCGGCTGCGGCTCCTCGCGCGAGCACGCGCCGTGGGCGCTGGACCAGTACGGCTTCCGCGCGATCATCGCGCCCTCGTTCGCCGACATCTTCTTCAACAACTGCTACAAGAGCGGCTTGTTGCCGATCGTATTGCCTGAAGCGCAGGTTGATCACCTGTTCAATGAAGTCAAGGCCTTCCCCGGTTACCGTCTGGTGGTCGACCTTGAACAGCAGCGCATCTCCACCAGCAATGGCAGCGTCTCCTATCCCTTCGAGATCGACGCCTTCCGCAAATACTGCCTGATGAACGGGCTCGACGATATCGGCCTGACGCTGCGCCACGCCGACGCTATCCGCGGCTTCGAAGAGCGCCATCTGGCAACCCAACCTTGGTTGGCCAACGTCATCTAATCTCGAAAACTACTCATGAAAATCGCAATCCTCCCGGGCGACGGTATCGGCCCGGAAATCATCGCGCAAGCCGTCAAAGTCCTCAACGTGCTGGGCGAAAAATTTGAGCTGGAAAGCGCGCCGGTCGGCGGCGCCGGCTACGCCGCCCACGGCCACCCGCTGCCCGAAGGCACGCTGGCGCTGGCCAAGGCGGCCGACGCGGTGCTGTTCGGCGCCGTCGGCGACTACCAGTACGACACGCTGGAGCGCGCGCTGCGTCCGGAGCAGGCGATCCTCGGTCTGCGCAAGAACCTGGGCCTGTTCGCCAACCTGCGTCCGGCCATCCTGTATCCGCAACTGGCCAACGCCTCGACGCTCAAGCCTGAAGTGGTGTCGGGCCTGGACATCCTGATCATCCGCGAACTGACCGGCGACATCTACTTCGGCCAGCCGCGCGGCGTGCGCGAGTGCCCGGACGGCGCCTTCAAGGGCCAGCGCGAAGGCTACGACACCATGCGCTACGCCGAAGGCGAGATCCGCCGCATCGCCCACGTGGCGTTCCAGGCCGCGCAAAAGCGCAGCAAGCGCCTGACCAGCGTCGACAAGGCCAACGTGCTGGAGACCTTCCAGTTCTGGAGAGACATCGTCACCGACGTGCACAAGGAATACCCGGACGTCGCGCTGGAGCACATGTACGTCGACAACGCCGCGATGCAGCTGGTGCGCGCGCCGAAGAAATTCGACGTCATCGTCACCGGCAATATGTTCGGCGACATCCTGAGCGACCAGGCGTCCATGCTGACCGGCTCGATCGGCATGCTGCCGTCGGCCTCGCTGGACGCCAACAACAAGGGCCTGTACGAGCCGTCGCACGGTTCCGCTCCCGACATCGCCGGCAAGGGCATCGCCAATCCGCTGGCGACGATTTTGTCGGCCGCGATGATGCTGCGCTACTCGCTGAACAAGGCCGAACAGGCCGACCGCATCGAGAACGCCGTCAAGCACGTGCTGTCGCAAGGCCTGCGCACCGCCGACATCTTCGAGGCCGGCACCACCAAGGTGGGCACGGAAGAGATGGGCGACGCGGTGGTCAAGGCTTTGGTATAAATAGTATAAATTATTAGAGGGAATGAAAATGAAACTCGTAGGCTTGGTAGGTTGGCGCGGCATGGTGGGTTCGGTTCTGATGCAGCGCATGCAGGAAGAGGGCGATTTCGCCCACATCGAACCGGTGTTCTTCACCACCTCGAACCCGGGCGGCGACGCTCCGGCGATGGCGAAGAATGAGACCAAACTGAAAAGCGCCACCGACATCGACGAACTGAAAAAGTGCGAGATCATCATCTCGTGCCAGGGCGGCGACTACACCACCGAGGTGTTCCCCAAGCTGCGCGCGGCCGGCTGGAACGGCTACTGGATCGACGCCGCCTCCACGCTGCGCATGGAGAAGGACGCCGTCATCGTGCTGGACCCGGTCAACCTGCACGTGATCAAGGACGCGCTGGGCAAGGGCGTGAAGAACTACATCGGCGGCAACTGCACCGTGTCGTGCATGCTGATGGGCCTGGGCGGCCTGTTCCAGCACAACCTGGTCGAGTGGATGACCTCCATGACCTACCAGGCGGCGTCGGGCGGCGGCGCGCAGCACATGCGCGAGCTGCTGACCCAGTTCGGCACCATCAACTCGTCGGTCAAGGCGCTGCTGGACAATCCGGCCTCCGCCATCCTGGAAATCGACCGCCAGGTGCTGGCCACCCAGCACGGCCTGAGCGCCGAAGAAACCAAGCAGTTCGGCGCGCCGCTGGCCGGCAACCTGATCCCGTGGATCGACAAGGACCTGGGCAACGGCCAGTCGAAGGAAGAGTGGAAGGGCGGCGCCGAGACCAACAAGATCCTGGGCCTGGGCGCGGACTTCGGTTCCAAGGCCATCCCTGTGGACGGCCTGTGCGTGCGCATCGGCGCCATGCGCAGCCACTCGCAGGCGCTGACCATCAAGCTGAAAAAAGACGTGCCGATCGACGAGATCCACGACATCATCGCCGCCAACAACCAGTGGGTCAAAGTGGTGCCGAACACGCGTGAAGCGTCGGTCAAGGACCTGTCGCCGGCCGCCGCCACCGGCAGCCTGACGATCCCGGTCGGCCGCCTGCGCAAGATGAGCATGGGCGACGACTACCTGTCGGCCTTCACCGTCGGCGACCAGCTGCTGTGGGGCGCGGCCGAACCGCTGCGCCGCATGCTGCGCATCGTGCTGGACAAGTAACACGCCAAGTAACACGCCATCCGGCAATTGTTAAAGCAGAAGGGGTTTTCTCTATGAGCTCTCATAGGGAAAACCCCTTTTTTTGGTTTAAAGTAGGCATAGACGTTACACATCTTCATGTACCACTAGAGAAACATCGTGCAAAGCTTGCATGCTCTGGAGCATGATGATATGTTGGTATATCTGGGAAAGTAACATTTTCCCTCTGACAACCTGATGCCGCCCACTATGCACGTACCAACTCGCTCCAGCATTGTTTCCTTCGCGTTGAAGACCCTCACGGGGGCTGTCGCCAGCGCGGTGTTGGTGGCGGCCACGGCCAACGCCGCCGGGCTCGGCAAGCTGACCGTCCAGTCCTCGCTGGGGCAGCCGTTGCGGGCGGAGATCGAGCTGACGGCGGTGTCGGCGGAAGAGGCCGGTGGCCTGGTCGCCAAGCTGGCGCCGGCCGAAGCCTTCCGCACCGCCAATATCGATTTCAATCCGACCCTGCTGTCGCTGCGCTTCGACGTCGAGCAGCGCAACGGCCGCCAGGTGATCCGCGTGACGTCGACCCAGCCGGTCAACGAACCCTTCGTCGACATGCTGCTGGAGCTGACCTGGACCGGCGGACGCATGGTCCGCGAATACACGTTCCTGCTGGATCCGGCCGACTTGCGCGCGACGCAGTCGCCGCAGGTGGCCGCGCCAGTGGACCTGGCCCGCAATACCGCGCCGGCCGCTTCGGTCGCGCCAGCCGCCGCGCCCGCCGCGCC
>NZ_WWCX01000167.1:0-6822 GCF_009857655.1 Duganella vulcania | reverse complement strand
GGTCCCTGCGCCCGCCGCAGGGACCGGCCGAGATGATGGGCGCCTTCGTGCCCGGCGTGCCGGCGCTCGATCATTTCCCGCTGACGCTGTGGCGCCGCATGCTGGAGCGCGCGTGGCGCACGCTGACGGTGGAGCAGCTCAACTACGGCGACCCGGCCGGCGAGCCGCAGCTGCGCGAGGCCATCGCCGATCATCTGCGCGCCGCGCGCGGCGTGGTGTGCGAGGCGGCGCAGGTGTTCATCACCGACGGCACCCAGAGCAGCCTGGATCTGTGCGTGCGCGCGCTGGCCGATGTCGGCGACACCATCTGGATCGAGAACCCCGGCTACGGCGGCGCGCTGGCGGCGGCGCGCGCGGCCAGCCTGAACGTGGCCGGCATCGAGGTCGACGACGACGGCATCGCGCCCGCCGCCGCCGACTGGCTGCTGCGTCCTCCGCGCCTGGTCTACACCACGCCGTCGCACCAGTACCCGGTGGGCAGCGTGCTCAGTTTGCGCCGCCGCATGGCGCTGATCGCCGCCGCGCGCGAGGCCGGCGCCCTGATCATCGAGGACGACTACGACAGCGAATTCCGCCACGACGGCGCGCCGCTGTCGGCCATGCAGGGCCTGGCGCCGGACGCGCCGGTGGTCTACCTGGGCACCTTCAGCAAGACCATGTTCCCGTCGCTGCGGATCGGCTTCGTGGTGGTGCCGCCGTGGCTGGCGGACGACTTCGCCCGCATGCGCGCGCAGTCGTCCGCGCGCGGGCGCGTGGCCGAGCAGCTGGCGCTGGCGGAGTTCCTGCGCAGCGGCCAGTTCGCGCTGCACCTGCGCCGCATGCGGCGGCTGTACCGGCAGCGGCGCGACGCGCTGGTGGCGGCGCTGGAACAGCATCTGGGATCGGTGGCGACGGTGCACGGCGGCTCGGCCGGCATGCACCTGGCGCTGCGCTTCACGCGGGCGGACCTGGACGACCACGCGATCAGCGCGCAGGCGCTGGAACACGGCATCGTGGCCGAGGCGCTGAGCGGCAAGGACACGCAGGGAACGTCGGGCTGGAAGGGACTGATGCTCGGCTACGCACAAGTGCCGGCCGAGCGGATGGAGGGACTGGTCAAACAGTTGGCGGCGATACTGCACCTGGCGGCGTTTGCCGCCAACCGTTCAAGCTGACATTAGAACGCGGTGTCGGCGCGGATGTACATCGAGCGGCCGTTCACGCCGATCGGGCAGGTTTCCCAGCAGCGGGTGAAGCCCAGTTTCGGGAACGATCCGCCGTTGGTCCACTCCGACGGCAGCTGGTTGAACATATTGTTCACGCCGATGCTGAAGAAGGTGCGCTTGGTGTAGGCGTAGCGCACGGAGGCGTCCACCAGCCACTTGGCGTCCCACTTCTGCAGGGGGCTGAAGTTTTCCGCTTCCACTTCGCCGTAGTAGTTGGCGCGGGTGTTCACGTTCCACTGGCCGGCGGTGTAGTCGGCCGCCACCACGTGGTGCTTGCGCGGCTGGCCGTGTTCGATCAGGGTCACTTGCGACTTGTCGAACAGCTGCTCGCCGGTCAGCACCGACGACGTCGAATGACGCTTGGTGACTTCGGTCTTGTTGAAGCCCAGCTGGCCGGACAGCACCAGCGTCGACGCCGCGAACTTCGAGGTATGCTCGGCCACGATGTCCAGGCCACGCGTGCGGGTGTCGACCGCGTTGGTGAAGAACTGCGCCTGGCCCACGCCCAGCGGCTTGAGGATGTTGGCGATCGGGCCGCCGTTGGCTTCCGGTGCGATCTCGCTCGAGAACACGATGCGGTCCTTGATCTTGATCTCGTACAGGTCGGCGGTCAGCGACATGTTCTTCGCCGGACGCAGCACCATGCCGACGCTGCCGCTGGTCGAGGTTTCCTCTTTCAGCGGCGCGATGCCGAAGGCCTGGGTGACGGCGCTGCCCTGGCGCGCGGTCAGGGTTTCGGTCAGCACGCCGTTGTTCAGGTTGGTCGACACGGAGCTGTAGAACTCCTGCTGCACGCTCGGCGCGCGGAAGCCGGTGGACAGGCTGCCGCGGAAGCCGATTTCCTTGGTCGGGTCGAAACGGGCGCTCAGCTTGCCGGTGACGGTGCTGCCGAAGTCCGAGTATTTTTCGTAGCGCACGGCGCCGGCCAGGGTCAGGTTGTCGACCGGCTTGTGCTCGGCGTCCAGGAACAGGGCGATGTTGTGGCGGCCCGAATCGACCGCGGTGGCCGGCGTGTAGCCGGGGAAGCCCTGGATGCCGGAGGCCGCGGTGGCGCCGCTCGGGGTCTTGATGACGATGGCCGGGTTGTTGGTGCGGCCGTACTGGTAGGAGACCGGGTCGCCGGCCACGATCTGGTAGTTGTCGGCGCGGTATTCGAAGCCGGTGGCGACGAAGATGCTGCCGTTGCCGACCTTGACCGGGCCCTTGACGTCGGCGTTGAAGGTCAGCTGGTTGAACTTCAGCGTGCCGGTGTTGGCGTCGCGCGGCGATTCGCCGTAGATGCTGCCGTCGGCCTTCTTCTCGTACCAGTAGCTGACGTTGACGCTGTCCGACTCATGGAAGCCGAGCTCGCTGGCGCCGTAGTTGATGCTGACGTCGGCCTTCCAGTCGTTGGCCAGGTCGCGGCGGTAGCCGAACGCGAACGAGGCGTCCTTGATGTCGGTGTGGATGGCCGGCAGGTAGCCGTTCGGCGCGATCGATGGAATGGTGCGGTCGTCGCCGGCCGAGCGGAAGAAGCCATAGGAATCGCTCTTGCGCTTGGAGATGCCGCCGAAGGCGTAGAACTCGCTGGCCTTGTCGATCGGCAGGCCGGCGTTCCACCACAGGTAGCCGTCCTTGGTGTTGCTGTCGCCGATGTGCTGGGTCACGCGCGGCGGGTTGACGCGCAGCGAATCGGGGCCGGCGCGGTTGGTCTCGCCGCGCTTGCGGGCCTCGGCGGTCAGGTTGAGGAAGCCGCCGTCCTGGCCCAGCGCGAAGCCGGTGTTGGCGGTGCCGGAGTACAGGTCGCCGTCGCCTTCGGAGGTGGTGCCGTAGCTGCCGCTCAACTGGGTCTCGTTGACCTGCGACTTGAGCACGATGTTGATCACGCCGGCGATCGCGTCCGAGCCGTACTGGGCGGCGGCGCCATCGCGCAGCACCTCGATGTGGTGGATGGCGCCCAGCGGGATGGCGTTGATGTCGGTGCCGGCCGAGCCGCGGCCGATGGTCTGCTGCACGTTCACCAGCGCCTGCTGGTGGCGGCGCTTGCCGTTGACCAGCACCAGGACCTGGTCGGGGCCGAGCGAGCGCAGCGTGGCGGGGCGGATCGAGTCGGTGCCGTCGCTGATGAAGGTGCTGGAGAAGTTGAACGATGGGTCCAGCGTCTGCAGCAGCTTGCCCAGCTCCAGCGGGCCGGCGGTCTGCATGTCCTTCAGGCTGATCAGGCCGACCGGGGCCGAGGTGTCCAGCGCGGTCTTGGCCACCGAGCGCGAGCCCAGCACGACCACGGTTTGTTCGGGGGCCGCCGTGGTGTCGGCGGCGGCGGTTTGGGCGCTGCCCTGGCCTGCTGCCAGCAGCAGGATCGCGCTGGCGACCAGCGTGCGTTGGAAGTGCGGTGCTCTTGTCATGTATCTCTCTCGTTGTTGTGGACGCGCGCGGATAGCACGGGCGAGAAAAATACTATCGTTTCCGCGAACTGAGCGGCAACGCGGCATGCACCATCATGTTGCAAATTCTGCACATTCGCCAATATTGCGTGCGTTATGTGACGACTTGTCGTAATCTGGCCGACGGGCCGCCGCAAAACGGTGCGAAACTGTGGTGCGGGCGCATCAGTACGGTGCTTTGCGTGGTGCGTTACTGCTGGTCCAGCATCCAGCCCTTCAGACCGTTGACCCAGGACTTGGCCGGCAGGTTCAGGCTCTTCTTGATGGCGCCGGCGCGCTCGTACAGCACGCTGAAGTCCAGCACCGGCGACTGCTTGAAGGCGATCACCACGATATTGGCGTCGTGCACCTCGGGCAGCCAGACCACGGCGTCAAACACCTGCTCCATCGCGTGCAGGTTCTTGTCGTAGTTGGCGAAGTCGCCGAACACATTGGTGGTCATCATGCCGCCGTCGCGCAGGGTGTCGAAGCAGGCCTGGTAGAACTCGGGCGAGTCCAGCACCGGGCCGCGCGCCTCCTCGTCGTACAGGTCCACCTGCAGGATGTCGACGCTGCCGTGGTTGGCCGGGTCGAGCACGAAATCCATGGCGTTCATTTCCAGCACGTTCAGGCGCTCGTCGTTGGGCGGCAGGCCGAACTGCGCGTGGCAGATCGCGATCACGTTGGGATTGAGCTCGACCGCCGTCACGCGCGCGCCGGGCAGGCGGCGGTAGCAGAACTTGGTGAGCGCGGCGCTGCCCAGGCCGAGCTGGACGATGTGGCGCGGCTGGTCGTTGAAGAGCAGCCACATCATCATCATCTGCACGTATTCGAGCTCGATGTTGTCCGGCTTGGCCAGGCGCATGGCGCCCTGCACCCAGGAGGTGCCCAGGTGCAGGCTGCGCACGCCTTGGTATTCGGTGATGGTGGCGGGAGGGTGGCCGGGCGCGTCGAAGCGGGCGGCGGAGGCGGGTAATTTGGACATGGCGTAGTTTACCAGCCCGCGCGGGATAAAAAAAAGACGCCGCAGCGTCTTTTTGAGCGGGGCTCAAGACCGGCGTCGCCGCGCGGCCAGGCCCATCAGCGCCAAGCCGCCCAGCAGCATGCCGTAGGTGGCAGGTTCCGGCACGGCCGACTTGATGTCCAGCGTGCCGCCGTAGCTGGCGTTGCCGATGTCGGTGCCTTTGATGGTCAGCGTGATCAGTCCGCTCACCGGCACGCTGAAGAACACGCTGCCCGACGAGAAGCCATTGAACACCGGTAGCGACGTACCGTTGAGGTCGGCCCAGCTGAAGTTCAGCATGGTCGGCGGCCCGGCCGAGAAATTGACGAAGTTGGCGAAGAAGCCCTGCGCCGTGCCCGGCGAGCCGTCATACGAGAATGTAAAGGTGTCGGTGAACGCCAGCCCGTCGCTGTGCGTGGTGCCGAACGCCGAGCTCCAGCTGCCTGCGCCGCCTGTCATGGCGAGCACTGGCGACGTGTAATCGTTGGCCATGGCGCCACCCGCCGCCGCAGCCATCAACCCCGCTGCCAATATTGATTTTAATTTCATATTATCTCCGCAATAGATCTGACTAAAAGACATGAAACCCCGGTGCTACCTATGCAAATTACGCTGGGCCATTTTCGATGTCAATTAGCTATTTTTTTATCGCGCGGGCAATTTCGATAGAACGTGCCTATTGCACAGGCTGAACTATAAATAATTTCTTTCAATCAATTTCTGTTGTGCAAATCGCCAACACAATTTCAATTTTCTTATCATCGATTAGTTGTTTGTAGCCGACACTGGCAGGATCAGTGTCACCGTCAGTCCGCCGCCGTCGCGGTTGGCCAGCGTGATGCGGCCGCCGTGCGCCTCGGCGATCTCGCGCGCCAGCGCCAGGCCCAGGCCGGTGCCGCTGCGCTTGGTCGAGTAGAACGGCACCAGCGCGTTGGTCAGCACCGTGTCGCTCATGCCGGGACCACGGTCCTGCACGTCGATGCGCACCGCGCCGTGCAGGCGCCGCACCTCCAGGCTGACGTCGCCGGCCGGCGAGCCGGACTCGTGGGCGTTCTTGAGCAGGTTCAGCAGCGCCTGCTCCAGCTGCGAGGGGTCGAAGGCGCACGGTTCGTCGGGCGGGGTACCGCTCACCGTGAAGTCGACCTGGGCCGCCAGCTGGGCCAGGAAGGCCGGCCACGCCTGCTGCTCCAGCCGCGGCGCCGGCAGCTTGGCGAAGCGCGCGTAGCCGAGGATGAAGCTCTCCAGGTGGCGGGTGCGCTCCTCGATGGTGGCGAGGATCTGCGGCAGGCGCTCGGTCTGGCCGCGCCGCACCAGCTCGGCGCCGGAGTGGGCCAGCGAGGTCAGCGGAGCGAGCGAATTGTTCAGCTCATGGCTGATCACGCGGATGACTTTTTTCCAGGTCTGCACCTCCTGCCGGCGCAGCTCCATGGTCAGCTGGCGCAGCAGCAGCAGCTCGTGCTTGCGGCCGTTGAGGTTGAAGCTGCGGCGCGCCAGGTGGTACACCTCTTCCTCCTCCACCTCGGCGCCGGCCTCGCGGGTGGTGAACAGGCCGTCGCCGCCGCGCGCCAGCGCCTCCAGCAGCGCCGGCGAGGCGTGCGCCAGGATGTCGTCGAGCCGGTGGCCCTCCAGCCGCCGGCCCTGGTGCAGCAGCTGGCGCGCCGCCACGTTGGCGTAGACGATGGGGCCGGCCTCGCTCACCAAGAGCATCGCCACCGGCGTGTTCTGCACCATGGTGTCGAGCAGCAGCTCGCGCTGCACCAGGTCCAGGCGCTGCTGGCGCAGCACGTCGCCCAGCGCGTTGTGGGCCGCCACCAGGTCGCTCAGCTCGTCGTTCTGCGGCCAGTGCAGGCTGAACGAGAAGTCGCCGTCCTGGTAGCTGGTCACGGTGCCGGTCAGCGCGCGGAACAGCGACAGCATGGATTCGAGCTGGGCGCGGATGGTGATGATGGAGATCGGCAACACGCACAGCAGGCACACCGCCAGCACCAGGCCCGGATGGTTGGGGAAGAAATGCGTCAGCGCCAGCGCGATCAGGATGCCGACCGTCAGCAAGGTGCCGACCATCGCGGTCCAGCGCGTGAGCAGCGAGAGGCGCATGCCGGCCGGGCCCGTGGCCGGCGGGCGCGGGGTTGTGCGTGGCGGCGTGGCGCCCATCAGGGGCGGGCGATGCCCAGCCGCTCCATGCGGCGGTACAGCGCCTGGCGCGACAGGC
>NZ_WWCX01000166.1:0-6843 GCF_009857655.1 Duganella vulcania | reverse complement strand
ACCTGGGCCTGCACGTGCATCCGCAGCGCGCCGGCCGCCAGCGCGGCGGCCAGGTCGCGCTCCAGCGACAGGCGCCGCTCGACCTCGGCCTGCATCGCGGTCTCGAAGAAGGCGATGCCGTTGCGGCCCTCGGCCTTGGCGCGGTACATCGCGGTGTCGGCCTCGCGCAGCAGGTCCTGCGCGCTCTGGCCGCCCCGCGGCAGCATGGTCACGCCGATGCTGGCGGTGGAGTTGTAGGTCTGGCCGTCGATCTCGAAATCCTGGCCGATGGCGGCGCGGATCTTCTCCGCCACCACCGAGGCGGCGTGGGTGGCGGCGTGCAGCTCGTGCGCCAGGTGGCCCAGCAGCACCACGAACTCGTCGCCGCCGATGCGCGCCACCGTGTCGGCCTTGCGCATCAGCTGCGACAGGCGCTCGGCGGCGTTGCGCAGCAGGGCGTCGCCGATGGCGTGGCCGCGCGCGTCGTTGATGGTCTTGAAGCGGTCCAGGTCGATGAACATGACGGCGCTGTAGGTGGCGCCGCGCTCGGAGCTGGCCAGCAGCTTGTCGATGCGGTCCATCAGCAGGCGGCGGTTGGGCAGGCCGGTGAGCACGTCGAAGAAGGCCAGGCGGTGGATGTCGTCCTGCGATTTCTTGCGCTCGGTGATGTCGCGCTCGACCGCCACCCAGTGCGTGTTGACGCCGCCCTCGTCGGCGAACGGCACCAGCTCGGTCTCCACCCAGTACGGCTCGCCGGCCTTGGTGTAGTTCAGCAGCTCGGCGCGCACCGCCTCGCTGCGCGCCATGGCCCGTTCGATGTGCTCCAGCACGGCCGCCTCGGTGTCGGGCCCCTGCAACAGGCGCAGGCCGCGTCCCAGCACCTCGCCGCGCCGGTAGCCGGTGCGGCGCTCGAAGGCGTCGTTGACGAAGATGATGCGCTGGCCCGGTTGGCCGTCCGGGTCCACCTCGGCGATCAGCACCATGTCGTTCAGGCGCGACACCGCGGCCGAGGTCAGGCGCAGCTCGGCGTTGAGCGCCGACAGTTCCTGCTGGTGGTGCTGCAGCTCGTCGAAGGAGCGCGCCAGGTGCTGCAACAGCACCGCGCACGACAGCGTCAGCACCGCCGTCATGAACAGGAAGTTGAAGGTGATGATGGCCGACTTGAGCAGGCCGTAGTCGGGCACGCCGGCCAGCTGCAGCTGGGCGTTCTGGTCGAAGCCGACCACCAGCACCGCCAGCCCGGCGATGCCCAGCGTCCACAGCGCCGGGCGCAGGCCCAGCAGCAGGGCCGCCAGCACCGGCACGGCCATCAGGTAGATCTGGCTGACCGGCCCGACCTTGAGCAGCAGGCCGATGCCGACCATCAGGGCGATGCACAGGAAGTTGAGCACCCGCAGCGTGTACGGCAGGCGGCGCCAGCGCCAGATCAGCGCCAGCCACGCCAGCGCGACCAGGTCGATGACGACGATGGACCAGATGCCCTCGCTGGCGGCCAGCAGCACGCTGGGCACGGCCGTGGCCGCGCCCAGGACGAACACGACCAGCAGCAGCTTCGCAAAAATTTGCGCGCGCCAGTGCGCGATGTCGTTCGGCACAGCCACCGGGTCCACCTCCGAGGTGCGTTGCGGTTATTGTGTCTTTGATAGTAACCGCAATCGCCCGGCGTGTCAGTAGGGCAAGTTAATCCTTCGCGTTGAAACTGCCGATGCCGGCGATGGACTTGTTGACGGTCTTGGGATGGCCGTAGTAGTCCAGCTCGCCCATGCCCTTGGCGACCGCGTTGAGCAGGTCGGTGGCGTGCACGCTGACGTGGCCCACGCCCTCGAAGTTGACGTCGACCCGCTCGGCCACCAGCGACTTGGCGTCGATCTCGCCGACGCCCTTGGCGTTGACCCGCAGGTATTTGATCTTGCCGTTGGCCGCCACGTGGCCGGCGCCCAGGTAGCCGATGTCGAGGCGCTCGCCGCTGACCTTGTTGAGGATGGTCTCGCCCGCGCCCTCGACCTTGACCCGGCTCAGCGAAGGCACGGTGATGGTGATGCGCGCCTCCTCGCCCTTGCCGGACTTGAAGCTCTTGTCCGGCATGGTGATGGTCAGCTCGTTGGCCACCACCTCGGTCTTGAGCGCGGAGACGAACCGTTCGCCGCCGCTGATCACCACCGACTGCGCCTTGCCCACCTCCACCGTCATGGCGAAGGCGCCCTTGGCGTTGATGGCGACAAAGGATGGCAGCTGGCGGGTCGATTCGGCGGCCGTGGCGGCGGCGCTCACGGCAAACAGGGCGGGGATCAGGACGGCGGCAACGGTACGGCGCATGGTAATTCCTCGGTGATTGTCAATTTGAACAAAGTGAATTTTACTTAAGCTGGCCGCCGCTGCCGACAAGTTTGCGATAAACGGTAGAAATCCCGGCATGTGTTGCATTCTGGATACGTTCAATGGCGGAGGGCGGCGCGCGATTGAAGGGAAAATGAAAGAAATGGGGCGTATGATCCAGAAAATTCCGGCGGACCCGGTCCGACCCGATTCACACAACAGCGAGACACCCATGACCTCCTCTTCCTCCCCCGCCCGGCAGTCGCATTTCAGCACGGTGTTCCGCGTCGTCAGCGGCAACTTCATGGAAATGTTCGACTTCTTCCTGTTCGGCTTTTACGCCAACGCCATCGCCAAGGCCTTCTTCCCCAGCGGCGACGAAGTGGCGTCGCTGATGATGACCTTCATGACCTTCGGCGCCGGCTTCCTGATGCGTCCGCTGGGCGCCATCATCCTGGGTGCCTACGTCGACCGCGTCGGCCGCCGCCAGGGCCTGATCGTCACCTTGGCGCTGATGGCGCTGGGCACCTTGCTGATCGCCTGCGTGCCGGGCTTCGCCACCATCGGCTACCTGGCGCCGGCGCTGGTGCTGATCGGCCGCCTGCTGCAGGGCTTCTCGGCCGGCGTCGAGCTGGGCGGGGTGTCGGTCTACCTGTCGGAGATGGCCACGCCGGGCCGCAAGGGTTTCTATGTGAGCTGGCAGTCGGCCAGCCAGCAGGTGGCGGTGGTGGCAGCCGCCGCGCTGGGCTACGCGCTCAACCAGGCGCTCACGCCGGCCGAGGTGGGCGAGTGGGGCTGGCGCATCCCGTTCTTCGTCGGCTGCCTGATCGTGCCGGTGCTGTTCGTGATCCGCCGCTCGCTGCAGGAGACCGAGGAATTCAAGGCGCGCAAGCACCGTCCCGAGTTGAAGGAAATCTTCCGCTCCATGGTCAACAACTGGGCGCTGGTCATCGCCGGCATGATGCTGGTGGCCATGACCACCGTGTCGTTCTACCTGATCACCGTCTACACGCCGACCTTCGGCAAGAACGTGCTGCACCTGTCCACCACCGACGCGCTGATGGTGACCTTGTTTGTCGGCGTGTCGAACTTCTGCTGGCTGCCGGTGATGGGTTCGCTGTCGGACCGCGTCGGCCGCCGTCCGCTGCTGGTCTGCTTCACCGTGCTGGCGATCTGCACCGCGTATCCGGCGCTGCACTGGCTGGTGCAGGCGCCGAGCTTCGGCCGCATGCTGGGCGTGGAGCTGTGGCTGTCCTTCCTGTACGCCAGCTACAACGGCGCGATGGTGGTGGCGCTGACCGAGGTGATGCCGGTCGAGGTGCGCACGGTGGGCTTCTCGCTGGCCTACAGCCTGGCGACGGCGGTGTTCGGCGGCTTCACGCCGGCCATCGCGACCGGCCTGATCGAATACACCGGCGACAAGAGCGCGCCGGGCTGGTGGATGACGTTTGCCGCCGTGTGCGGCCTGTGCGCCACGCTGTTGCTGTACCGCCGCCAGGAGCGGCAGCAGCGGCACGCGGCCGGCGCGACGGTGTAGTTGCGGCCACCACCCACAGCGTCATTCCCGCGAAAGCGGGAATCCATGCTGAGCTTGCTATTCAGGCGTTCTATGGGTTCCCGCTTTCGCGGGAACGACATGGATCGCGGGGGCGGTTCCGGCTTACTTGGCGCTCAGGCAGCCCTTCATGAAGGTCTTGCGCTCGTCGCCCTTCTTGCCGGCGGCGTCGGCGTTACAGGCCTTCATCTTGTCCTGCTGCGTCATCTTCGGCGCCGGGGCTTCGGCCTTGGCGCTCAGGCATTCCTTCATGAACGCCTTGCGCTCATCGCCTTTCTTGCCGGCCGCATCGGCGTTACAGGTTTTCATCTTGCTTTGCTGGGCCGTCGGCTCGGCCGCGAACACGGCGCCGCTCAGGGACAGGATCAGACTGGCAACGAACAGTTTTTTCATTTTTCAATTCCTCGAAAGTCGAATGACGGTGGGCGCGGCGGGTGTACTTGCCACGTGGTCACTATAACCGAGTTGCCCACCGTCCGGCTATCCTATTGCGCCTCCTCCACAAACACCACGGCGCTGCGCGCGGCCACGGTGAACTTGCCGCCCACCGGGCTGTAGTTGCCCACCCGCGCGTTGCGGCCGCCGTCGGCGTTGAGCAGGATGCGGTGCACCGCCAGCTTGCGGCCGGCCAGCTCCGGCACCGCGATGCTCTTGCCCACCTTGTCGACGTTGAACACCGCCACCACCATCTTGTAGCGGGCGCCCTCGTAGCGGCGCGGCTGCTGGCCGTCGATGCTCATGACGATCAGCCCCGGCACCTGCTGCGGCCCGGTGTTGTAAAAGCGCAGCCGCTCGGACACGTCCTGCGCCGTGCGCAGGCGGAACAGGCTGCTGTCCTGGCGGATCGCCAGGAAGGCGTTGACGGCGTTGCGGGCACTGACGATGGCCACGCTGTCCGGCTTGAGCAGCGGATTGGCCAGCAGCGGCGACATCAGCGGCCAGTTGTCCCGGTTCACGCCGGCCATCGGCAGGCCGACGCCGAAGTTGTTCGACTGGTAGCTGTAATCGAGCTTGTTGAACCAGTCGCCGGCGTCGTAGCTGTCGCGGTCCATCGATTTCGAGCGCAGCATCTCCTGGCCGGCGTGCAGGAAGGGCACGCCCTGCGCCAGGATGTTGATGGCCGCGCCCAGGCTCTGCACCCGCACGCGCTCGGCCATGCTGGTGGCCAGCGGCAGCTTGTAGACGTTCAGGTCGTACAAGGTCTGGTTGTCGTGCGCCTCGACGTAGTTGATGGTCTCCGAAGGTTGGGCCGCGAAGCCGGCCTGCTGGCCGAAGTAGTCGATCTCCGAGTTCCTGCGCACGGCGCCGGTGCGGTCGGTGAAGCGGTAGTCGCGCAGGGTGCCGGACAGGCTCACCTTGACCAGGTCGCCCAGGCGCAGCAAATCATCTTTGGTCTGCGTCGATTGCGCGTTCGGATCGAGGTAGGCGCCGTTGATGAAGCCTTGCTGGCTGATCAGGCTGGAGCCGCTGTCGCAGCAGCCGCCGCCGCGCACGGTGTCGCGGATGCGGTCGTTGAACGAGCCGATGCCGCTGCCGTACATATTGGCCTGGCGCGCCTGCACGAAGCGGGCGTCGTTGCCGACCGTGCCGAAGTTCCACGCCTCGCCGTACAGGTAGATGTCGCGCCCGGCCGCGCTGTTGACGGCGGCCTGCAGCCGCTGCATCACCGCCAGCGGCGTGAAGCCCATGATGTCGAAGCGGAAGCTGTCGACCTTGTAGTCGCGCGCCCAGGTGCTGACCGAATCGATCATCAGCTTGGCCATCATGGCGTTCTCGGACGCGGTGTCGGCGCAGCAGCTGTCGTTGGTGATGCCGCCGCCGGCGTTGAGGCGGTAGTAGTAGGTGGGCACGATCTTGTCCAGCACCGACAACGGCCCCTGCTGCGAAGCGCTGGTGTGGTTGTAGACCACGTCCATCGTCACCCGCAGGCCCTGCTTGTGCAGGCCCTGCACCATGGCGCGGAACTCGCGCACGCGCACCGCGCCGTCGTTGGCGTTGGTCGAGTAGCTGCCTTCCGGCGCCGTGTAGTGCACCGGATCGTAGCCCCAGTTGAAGCAGTCGCCGCCGCGCGTGGCCTCCACCGCGGCCTGCTGGTCGCTGGCGTTGGCGGCCGCGTTCGGGATCGCCGGCGTGGTGCAGCCGGCCTCGTTGACGCTGGCGTAGTCGAACGACGGCAGCAGGTGGATGTGGGTCAGGCCGGATTGCTGCATCAGGCGCAGGTGGCGCATGCCGTCCGAGTCCTGGTCGGTGAAGGCCAGGTATTTGCCGCGGTGCGCGGGCGGCACGCTGGCGTCGCTGGCGCTGAAGTCGCGGATGTGCAGCTCG
The DNA here is from genome assembly GCF_009857655.1 of Duganella vulcania. Classification (NCBI taxonomy): domain Bacteria; kingdom Pseudomonadati; phylum Pseudomonadota; class Betaproteobacteria; order Burkholderiales; family Oxalobacteraceae; genus Duganella; species Duganella vulcania. The sequence goes on along the minus strand of NZ_WWCX01000166.1, from coordinate 668 downwards.
TACAAGGCGATGTCGGTCGGGCTGTCGAGGCGCGGCACCGGATGGTGGTCCCAGCCGTCCGGCTTGAGCGCGGCGCTGTCCAGGTTGGCGACGAAGCTGCGCTGGCTGTTGGCGTTCAGGCTGAAGGAGTAGGGATCGGTCACGCTGTTGTCGACCACCGTGTTGCCGGCCCAGCGCGACAGCACGCGCACCTGGTAGGTGTAGTAGTAGCGGTTGACCCAGCTGGCGTCCGGCGCGGTGTAGCTCCAGATGCCGCTGGCGGCGTCGCGGGACATGGCGCGGGTCTGCGTGCTGGCGCTGGTGGCGTCCGGGTACAGCTGCAGGCTGACCGACTTGGCGGTCGGCGCCCACACGCGGAAGGTCGGCACGCCGGCGCGGTCGTAGCTCAGGCCCAGCGTGGCGTTGGCGGCGGCCGGGGCGAACACGCTGTCGAGCATGCCGCTCATCTGCAACGAGGTCACCTGCAGCAGCTTGCCGCCGGCGTCGAACTGGGCCACGGCGAACTGGCCGCTGGCCTTGGCCGCGATGCCGGCCGCGTCGGCGTCTGCCATGGTCAGCGCGGTGGCGCCGGCCAGGTGCGGATATTTTTGCTGCAGCGCGGCCGGCAGCGCGCCGGTGGCGAGCGCGATGCTGCCGTCGGCGCCGCAGCAAAAATATCCGCACCTGGC
>NZ_WWCX01000165.1:0-6893 GCF_009857655.1 Duganella vulcania | reverse complement strand
CGGCTCGGGCGCCAGCGCCGGCCCGCGCGCCCGCCTGTCCCTGCGCCTGACCCGCGACAAATCCGACACCCTGCTGTTGCTGACCGCCGCGCTGATGGTGCTGGCGCCGCACTTCGAGCACCTGCCGCTGTGGATCGTCGCCGTGGTGTGCGCCACGCTGCTGTGGCGCGCCGCCATCACCTGGCGCGGCCGGCGCATGCCGCCGTTGTGGGTGCTGCTGCCGGTGTCGCTGGCCGCGATGGCCGGCGTCTACCGCAGCTTCCACACGCTGCTGGGCCGCGACGCGGGCGTCGCCATGCTCACCCTGCTGCTGGCCTTCAAGCTGCTGGAGATGCGCGCCAGGCGCGACCTGTTCGTGGTGATCTTCCTCAGCTTCTTCGTCCTGCTGACGAACTTCCTCTACTCGCAAACCATGCCCACCGCGCTGTGGATGGGCGCCACGCTGATCGTCCTGCTGACCGCGCAGCAATCGTTCCAGTACACCGGCGCCGTGCCGCCGCTGGCGCAGCGCCTGCGCAAGGCCGCCGCCACCGCGCTGCTGGCCGCGCCGCTGGCGCTGCTGATGTTCGTCGGCTTCCCGCGCATCCAGGGCCCGTTGTGGGGCCTGCCCGGCGACGCCCACAGCGGCCACACCGGCATCTCCGACAGCATGGCGCCCGGCACGATGTCGTCGCTGGCGCAATCCGACGCCGTGGCCTTCCGCGCGCGCTTCCCCGGCGGCGCGCCGCCCCAGGGCCAGCTGTACTGGCGCAGCATCGTGCTGGGCGACTACGACGGCCGCACCTGGACCCGCGTGCCACGCAAACGCGGCCTGCAGCGGCTGGACGTGAACATCGCCACGCGCGGCCAGCCGCTGCACCACGAAATCACCATGGAGCCCACCAACACCCGCTGGCTGGCCGCGCTGGAGCTGAGCGGCCCGGGCTTGTCCCTGCCCGGCCACCGCGTGCGCGACTCCGACGAGCTGGAATTCTTCACCAGCGATCCCGTCACCCAGCGCGTGCGCTACGAGGCCGACGCCTGGACCGATTTCACCGTGCAAGCGGCCGAACAACCGCAACGCATGGCGCGCTGGACCGAGCTGCCTGAAGGCTACAACCCGCGCACGCTGGCACTGGCGCGCCGCTGGCGCCAGAGCGTCGCGCCCGGCGCAGACGGCCCGCTGACCGCCCGCCAGGCCGCCGGCGCCGCGCTGCAGGCGCTGCAACACTTCCACGACGGCGGCTACGCCTACACGCTGCAACCGCCGCTGCTGGGCCGCGACGCGGTCGACGACTTCCTGTTCGGCAGCAAGGCCGGCTTTTGCGAGCACTACGCCGGCGCCTTCGTGGTGCTGCTGCGCGCCATGGGCGTGCCGGCGCGCGTGGTCACCGGCTACCAGGGCGGCGAACTGAACCCTGTGGACGGCTACCTCACCATCCGCCAGTCCGACGCCCACGCCTGGGCCGAGTACTGGGCCGCCGGCGCCGGCTGGCGCCGCGTCGACCCGACCGCCGCCGTCGCCCCCGAACGCATCGCCCACAACCTGGCCCGGGCGCTGCCGCAAACCACAGGTTTCGGCCTCGCCCCCTTGCTAAATCTGCAAAACGACCCCAATTCGTGGTGGAGCCAGATCAGATTCCGTTACGCCGCGTTGAATAATGCTTGGAATCAATGGGTCCTGGATTACAATCCAGACAGGCAGCGAGGTTTCCTCGAAGAACTAAGCTCGGCCTTCGCCAACTGGCGCGGCGCGCTCGGGGCGGCGCTGGTGTGCGCCCTGCTGGCCGTGCTGCGCTGGCTGCGGCGGCGCCGGCCGCTGGTGCCGCTGGACGGGCTGTACGAGCGGTTTTGCCGGCAGCAGGCGCGCCACGGTTACGCGCGCCGGCCGGACGAGGGCCCGCTCGGCTACGCCGCCCGCCTGCGCACGATGCAGGCCAGCCCGGACAAGCATGCCGCGATGGAAAAATTTTTAACCCTGTACGGCGCGCTGAAGTATGGCGCCGCCGGTTCCGAATCACGTTCGGCGTCGCTGACGACGCTGAAAACACTGCTAACCTTATGCCGATGAAGACTTTGATTTCCGCCCTGCTGCTGGGCGCCGCCACCCTGGGCCAGGCCAGCCAGGCCGCCGCCATCGACCCCTACGGCTACAAGCTGCCGCCCAGCATGCAGCCGAAAAAGAAGGCCGCGCCGGCCGCCAAGAAAAAAGGCCCGCCACCGATCGACTACGTCGGCGAGTTCGTCAACTTCGGCGACTGGAAGGAAGTGCGCGCCTTCCTCGACGACGTCGCCACCCGCGACGGCTTCGACCGCGCCGAACTGAACACGCTGATGGGCCAGGTGCGCTACGTCGACGCCGCCGTGCAACTGGTCAAGCCGGCGCCGCCGGGCAAGCCCAAGAACTGGCAAGCGTACAGCAGGCTGATCGTCGATCCGGTGCGCATCGACAACGGCGTCAAGTTCTGGAACGACAACCGCGAGGCGCTCGAGCGGGCCGAGGCGCTGTACGGCGTGCCGGCCGAGATCCTGGTCGGCATCCTCGGCGTCGAGACCGTGTACGGCCGCAACACCGGCCGCTTCCGCGTGGTCGACGCCCTGACCACGCTGGCCTTCTCCTACCCCGAGGCGCCGCAGCGGACCGAGCGCATGGCCTTCTTCCGCGGCGAGCTCGAGGCGACGCTGCTGTTCGCGCGCCAGAACGGCATCGATCCGCTGTCGCTGCGCGGCTCGTTTGCCGGCGCCATCGGCATGCCGCAATTCATGCCCAGCAGCCTGATGAAGTACGCGGTGGATTTCGACGGCAGCGGCAAGGTCGACCTGCTCAACTCCGGCGTCGACGCCATCGGCAGCGTGGCGGCCTTCCTGGTCGCGCACGGCTGGCAGCGCGAGCTGGGCGGCCCGCTGGTGTATTCCGCCGCCGTCTCGCCCAACCGCGCCTGGGAAAGCATGACCAACCAGGGCCTGAGCGCCAAATACCGTCCGCAGGAATTGACCGCGGCCGGCGTCAGCACCACGGTGCCGGTGCCGGAACAGCAGACCTACGGGCTGGTGGACTTGCAGAACGGCGCCGAACCGACCGAATACTGGCTGGCGAACAATAATTTCTTTGCGATCACGCAATACAACCGCAGTTATTTTTATGCGATGTCGGTGGTCGAACTGGGGCGCGCGGTGCGTCTGGCACGCGGCGGGATGTAAGGAAGCGTAAAGTATCTTGTCCCACAGACTTGCAAACTGTATTGTTTAGTTGACACTTGGCAATTATTTGTACAAACTTGCGGTTACTGTGGGCCTATCGTAAACCGTTCTACAACAAAATTAATTTATAATTAACTTTGTGTGTTCGTTAAAAGTGTGCACGGTCAGCTTAGCATATCGTTAGGTGTATAATTCTCACACAATGTTGCAGCCCGACAACAATAACCTATAGCAAGCGAGTTTTTTTATTGCTTATGAGTATTAGAAGGCGTGTTGTTGTACAATTGTGTATATATTATGAAACTTGTTATCCCGGAATCCCGTCCGTGTGTGAATTCGTTCCTTGGTAAGGATGAACATTAACGCAGCAAAGCGAGCTCCGAGTGTTGTACTTTGCAGGACAACTTTACAGAAGGAAAAGACGAAATCATGACAAACCAAGTCGGCATAGATATGAACAACGATGCGGATGGCGATGATCTGTTGCAATACAATCCCAACCGCCTGCTCGATACCCTGATCGAGAACCTGCGTCTGAAAAATGACGCGGCCCTGTCGCGCGCGTTGGAAGTGGCGCCGCCGGTCATCAGCAAAATCCGCCACCACCGCCTGCCGGTCGGCGCTTCGCTGCTGATCCGCATGCACGAAGTAAGCGATCTGAGCATTCGCGACCTGCGTTACTTGATGGGCGACCGCCGCAACAAGTTCCGCATCAGCGACAAGCAGTTCAAGCCGAAAGAAGGCGAACCAGGCGGCCAGAGCTGATCGCAGCTCCCCGTCCTGCCGCCGCGCCCCGCCCCTTATCCGGGGGCGGGCGCGCAGTTCACGCTTGGCTTACGCCGGGAACACCCCGGTCGATAAGTAGCGGTCGCCCCGGTCGCACACGATGAACACGATGGTTGCGTTCTCCACCGTTTGCGAGACACGCAGCGCGATTTCACAGGCGCCCGCCGCCGAAATTCCACAGAAGATCCCCTCCTCGGCAGCCATGCGGCGCGCCATGCGTTCGGCCGCCGCCTGCGATACCGGTTCGACCTGGTCCACCCGCGCCCGCTCGTAAATCTTCGGCAGGTAAGCCTCAGGCCACTTGCGGATGCCCGGGATCGACGAACCCTCCTCCGGCTCGGCGCCGATGATCTGCACGCCCGGGTTCTGCTCCTTCAAATACCGCGACACGCCCATGATGGTGCCGGTGGTGCCCATGGCGCTGACGAAGTGCGTCACGCGGCCCCCGGTGTCGCGCCAGATCTCCGGCCCGGTGCCCTCGTAGTGCGCGCGCGCGTTGTCGAAGTTGCCGAACTGGTCGAGGATGATGCCCTTGCCGTCCTTCTGCAATTGCTCGGCCATGTCGCGCGCGTATTCCATGCCGCCGGTCTTGGGCGTGAGCAGGATTTGCGCGCCGTAGGCCGCCATGCTTTGGCGCCGCTCCACGCTCAGGTTCTCCGGCATCAACAACAGCATCTTGTAGCCGCGCAGCGCGGCCGCCATCGCCAGCGCGATGCCGGTGTTGCCGCTGGTCGCCTCGATCAGCGTGTCGCCCGGCTTGATGTCGCCGCGCTCCTCGGCGCGCTTGAGCATGGACATGGCGGCGCGGTCCTTGACCGAACCGGCCGGATTATTCCCCTCCAGCTTGCCGAGGATGACGTTGTTGCGGGCCAGCGCGTCGGCGCCGGGAATCCGGGTCAGCTGCACCAGCGGCGTGTTGCCTATCGTATCTTCCAGAGTCTTGTAAGCCATCGTGTTCTATCGTCAGTGATTTCGCTAAAACAGCCATTCTAATCCGAGTTGCGCGGCGGCGCATCGCGGCCCCTCCCTCCTAAGTGTTTACACCGGGCGCCAGCCTTGCGCTAGACTTGCAGCATTTCGTCCGCCCTCACATTTTCCCCGGAATTATCATGGCCACCACCCCTCTGGAACTGCTCCCCGAAGACACGCCGGACGAGCCCATGCCGCACCTGCCGCTCGACCTGGAACAGCGCCGCCACCAGATCTTCCCCGTGCTCAGCGCGGCCGACATCAAGCACATGCACCGCTTCGGCCACGTGCGCCATTACAGCGACGGCGAGATGATCTTCGAGGCCGGCAAGACCAGCTTCGGCCTGATGCTGGTGATCAAGGGCGGCATCGAGGTCAGCCGCTATGACGGCCTGGGCAACACCGCCTACATCACCACCCACACGCCGGGCCAGTTCGGCGGCGAGGTGGCGCAGCTGTCGGGCCGGCCGTCGCTGGGCAACGGCCGCGCGGTGGGCGAGGTCGAGGTGCTGGTGCTGCCGTCCGAATCGCTGCGCGCGCTGCTGGTCGCGCACGCCGAGCTGGGCGAGCGCATCGTGCGCGCCCTGATCCTGCGCCGCGTCGGCCTGATCGAGCAGAATTCCGGCGGCCCAGTGATCGTCGGCCCGCGCGGCCACGGCCGCATCCACACGCTGCAAAGCTTCCTGGCCGCCAACGGCCATCCGCACACCGTGCTCGACCCCGAGCAGGACCGGCAGGCGGCCGACCTGATGGCGCACTACCAGCCCAAGGCGGAGGAGCTGCCGCTGGTGGTGTGCCCGGACGGCGTGGTCAAGAAGAACCCGACCGTGGTCGACATCGGCCGCTGCCTGGGCATGCTGCCCGAGATCGACAGCGACAAGGTGTGGGACGTGATCGTGGTGGGCGCCGGCCCGGCCGGGCTGGCGACCGCGGTGTACGCCGCGTCGGAGGGCTTGTCGGTGCTGGCGCTGGAGACGCGCGCCTACGGCGGCCAGGCGGCCGCCAGCGCGCGCATCGAGAACTACCTGGGCTTCCCCACCGGCGTGTCGGGCCGCGCGCTGGCCGGCCGCGCCTACGTGCAGGCGCAGAAGTTCGGCGTCGAGGTGGCGATCCCGGCCCCGGCCGGCCGCCTGATCTGCGACACCTATCCGCTGCAGGTGGAGATGTGCGGCAGCCTGCAACGGCTGAAGGCGCGCACCGTGGTGCTGTCGTGCGGCGCGCGCTACCGCCGGCCGTCGCTGGCCAACCTGCGCCAGTTCGAGGGCAAGGGCGTGTACTACTGGGCCTCGCCGATCGAGGCCAAGCTGTGCAAGACCGAAGAGATCGTGCTGGTCGGCGGCGGCAACTCGGCCGGCCAGGCCGCCGTGTTCCTGTCGGGCCACGCGTCCAAGGTCCACATGCTGATCCGCAAGGACAGCCTGGCCTCCACCATGTCCAGCTACCTGATCGAGCGCATCCAGGCCACCCCCAACATCGAGCTGCACACGCACTCGGAGATCGTGGCGCTGGAGGGCGACGACGACGGCCTCAAGCAGGTCCGCATCCGCAATTCCCTGAACGAGCAGGAATGCGACTACGACGTCTGCCGCGTGTTCCTGTTCATCGGCGCCGACCCCAACACCGGCTGGCTGAGCGACTGCGGCGTGGATGTCGACGCCAACGGCTTCATCCGCACCGGCTTCGACGTCACCAAGGCGCAATGCCGCGCCAACTTCGCCAACGGCGTGTACCCGCGCGACCTGCCGTCGCGCTCGGCGCTGGAGACCAGCGTGCCGGGCGTGTTCGCCATCGGCGACGTGCGCGCCAGCTCGACCAAGCGGGTGGCGGCGGCGGTGGGGGAAGGCGCGGCCGTGGTGTCGCAGATCCACGCCTTCCTGGCCAACCTGCCGGCCGACAAGGTGTTCAGCTAAGCCCGCTTCACCGCGAGCGCGCCAGCGCCAGCCGGGCGCGCGGCGGGG
>NZ_WWCX01000164.1:0-6909 GCF_009857655.1 Duganella vulcania | reverse complement strand
GGGCCGGCGCCTCGGCCGCGGGGCGCGGCGGATGCGGCTGGCGCAGGTAGCGCGAACCGTGGTGGCGCCGCTCGTGGCCGTTGGCCGGCCAGGTCAGGAAGCGCGACAGCTCCTGCAGCGCGCGCTGGTAGACCTCGCGCTTGAACTCGATCACCACGTCCAGCGGCACCCAGTAGTCGTGCCAGCGCCAGGCGTCGAACTCGGGATGGTCGGTCAGGCGCAGGTTGACGTCGTTGTCGCGCGCGCACATGCGCAACAGGAACCAAATCTGCTTCTGGCCGCGGTAGTGGCCGCGGATCTCCCGCTTGATGAAGTGGTCGGGCACCTCATAGCGCAACCAGTCGCGCGTGCGGCCGACGATCTTGACATGTTCCGCCCGTAATCCGATTTCCTCTTCCAGCTCCCGGTACATCGCCTGTTCCGGCGTTTCCCCATATTTGATGCCGCCTTGCGGAAATTGCCATGAGTGCTCGCGCACCCGCTTGCCCCACCACACCTCGTTCTGGGCGTTCAGCAGGATGATGCCGACGTTGGGCCGAAACCCTTCACGATCGAGCATATTGCACCTCAAACTTTCTGCGACCGAGCTCCCTGCTTATATTTTTGCCCACAAAACCGCGCTACGGCTGGGTTTTCGGGGTACGAAAACGGCCGGAGAGGCATCAATTGAACGCATTTGTATAAAGTATGGACGCATCAGCCAGCTAATCCTTTAAAATTAGGTTGATTATAACTCTCTCTTTTTAAAAAGAATTCACCGTATGCGCGCCTCACGATTTTTTATTTCCACGCTTAAAGAAGCTCCGTCCGACGCCGAGATCGTCAGCCACCAGTTAATGATGCGCGCCGGGATGATCAAACGCCTCGGTTCGGGCATCTACACCTACATGCCGATGGGCCTGCGGATCATCCGCAAGGTCGAGGCCATCATCCGCGAGGAGATGAACAAGGCCGCCGCCATTGAGCTGCTGATGCCGTTGGTGCAGCCGGCCGAGCTGTGGCAGGAGACCGGGCGCTGGGACAAGATGGGTCCGGAGCTGATGCGCGTGAAGGATCGTCATGGCCGCGATTTCGCGATCCAGCCGACGTCCGAGGAAGTCATCACCGATGTGGTGCGGTCGGAAATTAAATCCTACCGGCAGCTTCCGTTGAATTTTTACCACATCCAGACCAAGTTCCGCGACGAGCGCCGTCCCCGTTTCGGCCTGATGCGCGGCCGCGAGTTCACCATGAAGGACGCCTACTCGTTCGACCGCGACCTGGCCGGCATGCAAGCGTCGTACAAGGTCATGTTCGACGCCTACGTGGCGATCTTCACCCGCTTCGGCCTGAAGTTCCGCGCGGTGGCGGCCGACAACGGCGCCATCGGCGGCACCGGATCGCATGAATTCCACGTCATCGCCAGCACCGGCGAGGACGCCATCGTGTACTGCGAGAGCTCGGATTACGCGGCCAACATGGAGGCGGCCGAGGCGCTGCCGCTGGCCGCCGCCCGTCCGGCCGCCGCGCAGGCGCTGACCAAGACGTCCACGCCGGACGCCACCAAGTGCGAGGCGGTGGCCGAGCTGCTCAAGCTGGACCTGGCGCGGACCGTCAAGACCATCGCGCTGACGGTGGAGACCGAGACCGACGGCAAACTGGCTAAACAGTATTTCATGTTGCTGCTGCGCGGCGACCATGAACTGAACGAAGTCAAGGTCGGCAAGGTGCCGGGCCTGGCGGCGCACCGCTTCTCGACCGAGGCCGAGATCCTGGAAGTGTACGGCTGCGTGCCGGGCTACCTGGGCCCGATCGGCACCAAGGCCGCGGTCACCGTGGTGGCCGACCGCACGGTGGCCAACATGGCGGACTTCGTGTGCGGCGCCAACGACGCCGGCTACCACTACACCGGCGCCAACTGGGGCCGCGACATGGCCGAGCCGGCCATCGTGGCCGACCTGCGCAACGTGGTGGCGGGCGACGCCTCGCCGGACGGCAAGGGCGTGCTGGCGATCGAGCGCGGCATCGAGGTGGGCCACGTGTTCCAGCTCGGCACCGCGTACTCGGAATCGATGAAGGCCACCTTCCTCGACGAGAACGGCAAGCCGGCGCCGCTGCAGATGGGCTGCTACGGCATCGGCGTGACCCGCATCCTGGGCGCGGCGATCGAGCAGAACTTCGACGACAAGGGCATCATCTGGCCGGCGTCGCTGGCGCCGTTCGAGCTGGTGCTGTGCCCGATGGGCATGGACCGCAGCGAGGCGGTCAAGCAGGCGACCGAGCAGCTGTACGCCGACGCGCAGGCGGCCGGCATCGACGTCATCCTCGACGACCGCGGCCTGCGTCCGGGCGGCATGTTCGCCGACTGGGAGCTGATCGGCGTGCCGCACCGCGTGGTGATCGGCGAGCGCGGCCTGAAGGAAGGCAACCTGGAATACCAGGGCCGCCGCGACACCGAGGCGACCGCCGTGCCGGTGGCCGACATCGTCAGCTTCATCAAAGGCAAAATGGCGGCGTGATCATGCGCCGCCGCTGTCATTCCCGCGAAAGCGGGAATCCATACTGCGCCGGGCAGGACACTCAGCATGGGTTCCCGCGTTCGCGGGAACGACGAAGCTGGCTGTATGGACTTTTGCTGACGCTGGCGCTGACGACAAACGCCCACGCCGGCAACCAGAAAGAGGAAGCGCTGGCCGACTCGGTGCGGCTGGCGCTGGCCAACGCCATCAAGGACGCCACCCCGCCGCAGCCGACCTTCCGCAGCGAGACCGAGCGCCAGCGCTACCAGGGTTGGCTGGCGCAGGCGTCGGCGCGGCTGCAGCGCAAGCTGCCCGACGCCCAGACCCGCAACGAATTCCTGGCCACCGTGTGGTACGAAGCGCGGCGCGCCGGGCTGGAGCCGGGCATGGTGCTGGGGCTGATCCAGGTGGAATCGGCCTACCGCAAATACGCGGTATCGATGGTGGGCGCGCGCGGCTACATGCAGGTCATGCCGTTCTGGACCAACGTGATCGGCGACCGCAACCGCAGCGCGCTGTTCAACATGCAGACCAACCTGCGCTACGGCTGCGCCATCCTGCGCATGTACATCGACATGGAGGCGGGCAACCTGTACCTGGCGCTGGGTCGCTACAACGGCAGCCGCGGCCGGCCCGAATACCCGAACGCCGTGCTCTCGGCCTGGAACAACTGGAAAGAAAATGGGGTCAAGTCTGACATTCGGACACGAGCTCTGCCGTAGACCCGCGTCTACGGCAGAGCTCGTGTCCGAATGTCAGACTTGACCCCACCTTGCACATAAAAAATGCCGTCGTCGCGTGAGCGAGGACGGCATCCCGGCGCGGCTGTACTGGCCGCTGCGCTTATTTCAGGTGGTCGGAAATGAGCTTGGTCATTTCGAACATGGACACTTGGGCTTTGCCGCCGAATACAGCTTTCAGCTTGTCGTCGGCATTGATCATGCGGCGGTTGGCCGGATCTTGCAGGTCGAGCTTTTTGATGTAATCCCAGACTTTTTTGGTGACTTCGGTGCGTGGCAGCGGGGCGGCGCCCACCACGGCGGCCAGGGTGGCCGATGGCGTCATCGCTTTCATGAAGGCGGCGTTCGGTTTGCGCGGTGCGGCCGGAGCGGCTGCTTTTTTCACTGCTGGCTTGGCTGCTGCTTTAGCGGGTGCTGCTTTCTTCGCGGCTGCCGGTTTCGCGGCGGCTTTCTTAGCTGGTGCTGCTGCTGGGGTTTTTTTGGCTGTTGCCATCTTCGAGCCTCCTTAACGAACACATGGAAAATTGCGCAATTGATCGCACCGGCTAATATTGGTGGTGATTTACCGAGTATGCAAGTGTTTTTCGCGTTTTTTCCCGGAAACACCACGTAAACACGGGCTTTCGCGGGGCAGCGCACCGTGGCGGCGCGCTTTTCCCTGTGCAGGCGCGGGCGCGACCCGACTTAGCGCATGCCCGGCATCATGCCCTTCATCGAGCGCATCATCTTCATCATGCCGCCGCCCGAGAGCTTTTTCATCATGGTCTGCATCTGCTCGAACTGGGTCAGCATGCGGTTGACCTCCTGCACCTGCACGCCGGCGCCGGCCGCGATGCGGCGCTTGCGGGTGGCCTTGATCAGCTCGGGCTTGGCGCGTTCCTGCGGCGTCATCGAGTCGATGATGCCGACCATGCGCCGCACCTGCTTGTCGGCCTGGTCCATGTTGGCGCCGCCGGCGGCCTGCTGGAACTGCGCCGGCAGCTTGTCCACCAGGCTGGCCATGCCGCCCATCTTCTTCATCTGGCCCAGCTGCGCCTTGAAGTCGTTCATGTCGAACTTGCCGCCGGACTTGACCTTGGCCGCCAGCTCGGCCGCGGCCTTGCTGTCGACGCCCTTGCGCGCCTCTTCCACCAGCGCCATGATGTCGCCCATGCCCAGCACGCGGTTGGCCATGCGGGCCGGGTCGAACGCTTCCAGGCCGTCCAGTTTTTCCGACACGCCGGCAAACTTGATCGGCTTGCCGGTGATGTGGCGCACCGACAGCGCGGCGCCGCCGCGCGAGTCGCCGTCGAGCTTGGTGAGCACGATGCCGGTCAGCGGCAGCGCGTCGTTGAAGGCCTTGGCGGTGTTGATGGCGTCCTGGCCCAGCATGGCGTCGACCACGAACAGCGTCTCGATCGGCTTGACCGCCGCGTGCACGGCGGCGATCTCCTGCATCATCTGCTCGTCGATGCCGAGGCGGCCGGCGGTGTCGATGATCAGCACGTCGTGGTAGTGTTTCTTGGCCCAGTCCAGCGCGGCCAGCGCGATCTCGACCGGCTTGTCCTGCGCGGTGGACGGGAAGAAGTCGGCGCCGACCTGGCCGGTCACCGATTGCAGCTGGGCGATCGCGGCGGGACGGTAGACGTCGGCCGAGACGGTCAGCACTTTCTTTTTCTTTTCTTCCTTGAGGTACTTGGCCAGCTTGCCGACGGTGGTGGTTTTACCCACACCTTGCAGGCCGGCCATCAGGATGATCGCCGGCGGCTGCTGGGCAAAGCTCAGCTGCGCGGCCTCGGGGCCGAGGTCGGCGCCCATGATGGCGGCCAGCTCGCGCTGCACCACGCCCACCAGGGCCTGGCCCGGCGTCAGCGAGGAGATCACTTCCTCGCCCATGGCCTTTTCCTTGACCCTGGCGATGAATTCGCGCACGGCCGGCAGGGCGACGTCGGCCTCGAGCAGCGCCAGGCGCACTTCGCGCAGCATCTCGGCGGTGTTGGCTTCGGTCAGGCGGGCCTCGCCGCGCATGGTTTTAACGACCTTGGCAAGGCGTTGGGTAAGATTGTCTAGCATGATGAACCCGGAATGAACAGTGGCCGCCATTTTACCCCATCGGACGGTGGGCGCCGACAGCCCCGGTGGACATTGCTAAAAATGCAGTTTCCCGTTGACAATGTTGTTTTTTATCGGCATCGTTGATGCTTTGTTAATGCCGGGAGCATCCATGCAACAAGTGCAAGGGGAGCAAGCGCAACGCTTGCGTTTTCACGCCACGGGCGGCGAGTATTTCCGCATCTGGATAGTCAACCTGTTGCTGACCGTCGTCACGCTGGGCATCTATTCGGCCTGGGCCAAGGTGCGGCGCAACCAGTACTTCTATTCCAGCACCGAGCTGGCCGGCAGCAGCTTCGAATACCACGGCAATCCGGTCGCCATCCTCAAGGGCCGCATCGTGGCCGCCGTGATCTTCGGCATCTACATGGCGGCCTCCGCCTGGGCGCCGCTGGCGGCGGTGGCGGTGGCGCTGGGCATGGGGATCGCTTCGCCGTGGTTCATCTGGAAGAGCCTGCAATTCCGCCTGCATAACACCAGCTACCGCGGCATCCGCTTCCGCTTCGTTGGCGATGTGCGCGACGCCTATACCAACTACCTGGTGCGCCCGCTGCTGAACGGCGTGACCCTCGGCCTGGCCACGCCGTTCATCCACCAGCGCGCCAAGGCCTGGCAGCATAATGAGAGCCGTTACGGCAAGGCGCGGTTTTCCTTCGACGCCAGCGTCGCGGATTTTTATAAGTTGTATGGCGGCTTGCTGCTGATCGGCGGCGGCGGCATGGTGGCGCTGTTCTGGTTCATGATGAAGCGCACGCCGGCGCCGGCCAGCAGCGCCGAGGCGGCCGGCGAAACCGGCTTGTTCCTGCTGCTGTTCTACGCCTGGTTTTTCGTGGTCTACCCGCTGTTCATGAACATGCTGCAAAAGCTGATCTGGAACCACACCAGCCTGGAACAGCATCGCTTCCGGTCCGACATGCGCTGGAGCCGGCTGGTGTTCATCACCGTCACCAATTATCTGGCCGTGATCTGCACGCTGGGCCTGTTCCTGCCGTTCGCGCACGTGCGGGCGATGCGCTACCGCCTGGAGTCGACGTCGCTGCTGGTGGACGGCAGCCTGGACGACATCACCGCCGTGCCGGACGGCGAAGTCGGCGCGGCCGGCGAAGGCATGGCCGAGTTCATGGACTACGACCTCTCGTTATGAGCGGCGCGCAGCACCCCGCCGCCGCGGTCGCCGCGCGCTATTTCGACGGCCGCACGTCGCGCCTGCACCGCGTGACGCTGACGGTGGAGAACGGCGTCGCCCAACTGGACGGGGACGCCCGGCGCGCAGCGCCGCTGGCGGAGCTGCGCGTGTCCGAGCGCAGCCGCCACGCGGCGCGCAAGGTGACCTTCGCCGACGGCGCCTACCTGGAAATCGACGACCGGGCCGGCTTCGAACTGCTGCTGCGCGCAACCGGCCACCGCGACAGCCTGGTGGTGCGCTTGCAGCACAGCTGGCGCGGCGTGCTGGCGGCGGCCGCCGCCACCGTGGCGCTGCTGGCGCTGGGCTATCTCCATCTGTTGCCGGCGGCCGCCGGCTGGATCGCCGACGCCCTGCCGCTGTCGGTCGAGCGCCAGCTGGGGCAGGGCGTGCAGAT
>NZ_WWCX01000163.1:0-6942 GCF_009857655.1 Duganella vulcania | reverse complement strand
GCGCAGCTCGGACAGCGTGCCGGCGCCGGCGGCGCCGTCGTCGAGCGTGGACAGCGCCGCCTCGAAGGCCAGCGCCTGACGTTGGCCTTCGTCGATGGCGGCGCCATGACGCCCGTGCAGGTCCGCCTCCATCGCGTCGAGCCGGGCGCCGAGGCGCGCGCGCTGCCCGGCGCCCTCGTCAGGCTGCTGTTCCAGCAGCTGGCGGGCCTGCTCCAGCAGCGTGTGCTGTTGCAGCGGGTCCTGCGGCCCGCGCCGCCATGGATGCGCATCGTCTTCGGCGTCGGACAGTCTTTCAATCAGCTGCGCCGCCGCCGTGCGCAACGGCGTTTCGGCATCGTCATGCTCGGCGGGCTGCTGCAGCTGCGCCAAGGTGCGCGACAGGCGACGCGGCAGCGGCGTGCGCACCTTGTGGGCGTGCCCGTGGTGGGCCGCCATGCCGGCCAGGTCGTCGAAATCGGCCTTGCCCATGGTCTTGCTGTCGCCGGCGCCGGGTGTGGCCACGGACGCGGCGGCCTCCTGCGCCAGCGCCTGCGCGGCCGCCAGCGCCGGTGGAAGTGTCATCGATGGGATGGGCATGATGTGGCTACAGCGCTCGGAAATCGGCGGCAGCCTTGCGGCCCAGGATACGGCGCCGGCCAGGGCCGGCCTCCGCGTCGGGATCGGGCGCCGGCAGGATGGCGCCGGGCGTGTTTGATGAAAAACCTGATGCGTGTCGTGACGATGCCATGGTGTCGATGCGCACGCCGCTCGCCGGGGACCTCTCCGCGCGGGCTGTCGGCGTACCCTCCTTGATCAATGATGCCGGCATCGTCCCGGTGACGAGCCCCTTGCCGCCATATGTGCGCGGCCGGGGGCGCCTGGTTCCATGCAATCGGCGCTATCGGTCGGGCGGCAGCGATACATCGAACAACAGCAACTGCGTCAACCGTCCCTGGCCGAAATCGTCGTCGGAAACCATGACGAGACTGCGGTGACCGTTGGGCAACAGCGGTCCCCAGCTCATGCCTTCCAGATTGTCCACGCGCTCCACGGCCAGCGTGTCGAAATTCAGCAGTAATCGTTTGCGCAGCGGCGTGTAGGCGGCGGCCGCCAGTGCCGGGTAGCCCGAGACATCGGTGCCGCCGTCCAGCTGCGCCAGGTACAAGCGGATATGGAAGTTGAATTGGCCATCGGCGTCCTGCACGCCGGAGCGCTCCAGCACCAGCAGATGACGGGCATCGACCGTCAATATCTCGGAGACGCCGTTGTCGGCAAAGCGGCCGGGCGCCGGTACACCCTGCACCGGGTCGAGCGGATAGGCATATTGCGCCAGCACCTTGCCGCTCCGGTCAAGTTGCGTCACCCGGCTGACGGCGCCGTGCGACGGCGTCGCCACCGGCCCATCCTGATACAGCGGCGCCTCCATGGCCAGCCACAGCGAGCGCCCGTCCGGGGCGAACGTCAGTCCCTCGAACACGAGATTGTTGCGTGGCCCGCTGCTGTGGTCCGGCGCCAGCCTGAACATGGCGGGCAGCGCCAGCGTGGCGCGGCATGCGCCATCCGCGCCGGCCTGGCGCACGAATGGCGGCAGGCCCAGCGTGCCATGGCCTTCGCTGGCATACCAGACGCCATCGCCGAGCGGATCGAAACGGATGGCTTCGATGTCGGCCACCTCGCCCCCCTGCGACGGCAATTGCGCCGGCGAGGGATAGCGGTCGCCCGACGGCTGCCGCAACACATGCACGGACTCCAGCGTGAGCGCGCGGAACCGGCTGTCGTCGTAGTCCAGCCGGGCCGCGTAAAACCGCGCCGGGCCATGTTCGGAGCGGTCGTCGCTGACCATGATCCAGCCGCCGCTGCGCGCATCGTAATCGATGCCGGACAGGCCGCCCACCACCGTGTCCTGAAAGACCTGCCCGTGCGGAATGCGCTGCTCGCCGATCAGCCGCACGCCCGCCTGCGCCACGGTGGCGGGCGGCGTCGCGCAGGCGGCCAACGAGGCCGCCAGCAGCGCGGCCATGGCGCCGGCCGCGCGGCCGCGACCGGACCTGCCCATCAGAACTTCACCCGCATCGAGGCAAAGAACGTGCGCGGACTGCCGAGGAAATAGCGGCCGGTGCTCAGCGGATTCGAACTGGTCAGCTCCGCCCCCACGCCGCCGAGATAGCGGCGATCGAACAGGTTGTCGACGTTGACGGCGAATTCGGTGCGGCTGCCATGGCCGAACAGGCTGCCGGCCGGCTTGTAGGTCAGGTTCAGGCCCACCAGCGTGTAGGCCGGCATGTACTGGCGCGGATAGAGCGCCGGACCGCCGCTGATGACCGTATTGACCACGTCGCCATAAGTGCCCGCCGCTTCGCCCACGTAATGGGCGTTGGCCGACAGGCGCCACGCGGTCGCGGGCTTCCAGGTCGCTTCGGCGAAGGCGCTGCGGCGCGGCGCGCCCAACACCGGATCGCCGGACTTGATGCCTTCGGCCGGCGTGTCGCCGACATAGTGCGCATTGTTGTACGACAGGTTGGCGTACAGCTCGTAGCGGCTTGCGCTGGCGCGCAAGGTCAGCTCCACGCCCCTGGAGCTGATGCCGCCCTGGTTGGCAAAGGTGGTGGTGGCGTCGCGCGAGAAGATGTCGCCGTTCGGATTGCCGTTCTGGATGGAGATGCGGTCGCGATAGTCGATCGTGTAGGCGCTCAGCGCGGCGCCGTAGCCGTCGTCGCTGGTCCAGCGCACGCCGACGTCCTTGTTGACCGAGGTTTCAGGCTTGATGCCGTTCCTGGAATCGACTGCGGCCGTGCCCTCGAAGACCGCATCCGGGATGGCGCTGAAGTTCTTCGAGCCGCTGGCGAACACTTCCCAGTCCTGATTCAGCCGGTACAGCGCGGCCACCTTCGGCAGCAAGCCGGAACTGACCTTCAGCGAGCGCACGCCGGCAAATTCCACCGGCGAGGAATAGTCCTCGCTGAAGCGCTGATAGGTCGCGCCCAGGTCGAGTTCCAGCCTGCCGTCGAGCAGGTCGAGTTTATCCTGCGCATACGCCATCGTGGTGTCGGACGAATAGTGGCGGTCCTGGGTGACGGAATATGGCGCGCTGCCGTCGAAGGCGCCGCTCACCTTGGGATCGGAGGCGGCGAACCAGTTGCGGATCTTCTCGCGCCCGGTGCGCTCGAACCAGCCGCCGACGCGGATGCGCTGGTAGTCGCCCAGCGTGGCGGCAGCCTCGGCCAGCGTGCCTTTGCGGTCGATGCTGTTGTCGCTGCGGCGCGTGCTCGCTTCGCGCGCGCCCCACTGGCCGACCGGATTCATCGCATACTTGGCGGCGCCCGGACAAGCTGCCGCGCTCAACGCCGCCGCGCTGGAGCCGGCCGGTATCGTCACCGCGCCGACCGGAATCAGCGCGCCGGTGGCGGTGCGCTGATACTGGTTCCGGTAGCACTCCTGCACCACCGCCGTCGGCTTGCCGCCCGGCGCCACCGTGCTATAGACCTTGCCATCGGCCGGCAACTGCAGATACGGCACATAGAACCAGCCATTGCCGTCCTGCTTGTGCCAGTATGGCTTGAGCGTGAACTTGCCTGTTTCTCCGAAACGCTGCGTCCAGTCGATGTGCATCAGCGTATCTTCGCTGTTGATGCCGCGCGTGCCCCGATAGTTCTGGTCGATGGCGGGATTGCCGGTCCACTGGTCGGTCAGGCCGTCCGTGTCGGGATTGCCGCGGAAGGTCGCCTTGTACAACCTGGACGACTCGGCCAGCAAGGCCACCGCGTCGTAATCGTTGTCGCTGAACTTGTTATAGCTGACGGTGCCGCGCAGGCTGGAACCGCCGCCCAGATCCTGCAGCACGCGGGCGTCGATGTGGCGGCGCGTGTTGCGGCCGGATTCATCGCCCGGCCAGGTGCGCACGTACTCGTGGGAATAGTCGAGGTAGGCGCTGGTGCCGCCGGCCGACTGGCCGGTATCGACGCGCACAAACCCGCGCCGGTAGCCATAGGCGCCGCCCGCCGCTTCCAGCTCGCCGCCGCGCTGGCGGGCCGGATCGCGCGTCTTGAAGTCGATGTAGCCGCCCAGCGCCTGGTTCGACGGCGTGCCCAGGTCGCCGGCGGTCTGCGATACCTCCACCCGCACCAGGTTGGCCGGGTCGAGCAGGCGGTTGGGCATGGTGCCGCCGTTGGACAAGGTCGAACCGTTCGGAATGCCGTCGACCGACACGCCGATCTGCTCCTTGTTGAAGCCACGCATGGTCAGGCGCATCGAGAAGCTGCCGGTCAGCGCATCGCTGGAGCTGACCTGCATGCCCGGCACCCGCGCCAGCAACTTGAGCGGATCGATGCCGGCCGGCTGCTCCGCGATCACCGCCTGATCGATCACGCTGTTGGCGCGCGCCTCGCCCTTGCCCAGCGCCTGCCCGGTCACCGGCACCACCGTCGGCGCGTCCGCCTGCGCGTGCGCCGGCCCCGCCCATTGCAACATGGCTGCCGATCCCGCCGCCAACACCCCTAGTCTTGCGTACATACTTTTCCCCTATCGTTGATATTGCGGCGGACCGCGCTGTTCACTGCGCCGACAAGGCTACAGTGGTACGTACCATTTATCAACAAAAAAATGGAGGTATTTCATATGTATGCCTTTATTTAAAGACGATTGCCGGTTCCATGAAAGTTGTTTATTATCTGGTACGTACCGTTGTAATTGAACCGTCACATTTCAGGCGGATTCCGGCAAACTGGCGCCGGGATGCGCCTCAATTCGTTATACTAATGACATGCGATCACGAACCACCGACACCACCGCCGCGCCCCGGCCGGCGCCACCGCTATATGTGCAGTTGGCGGAAACCCTGAAGCAGCTCATGGAATCGGGGAAAATCGGCGCCCGCGAAGCAATGCCGGCCGAGCGCGAGCTGGCCGCCACCTACCAGGTCAGCCGCGATACGGTGCGCAAGGCCATCCGGCTGCTGGAAGAACAGGGACTGCTGTACAGCGATCAGGGCCGCGGCACGTTTGCCGCGCCGGAATCGGTGCGCCAGATGTCGCGCTTTCTGGACAGTTTTACCGAGGACACCGTCAAGCGCGGCGGCGTGCCCGGCCAGACCATCCTCAGCATGGAGACCGTCGGCGCCAACATGGCCATCGCCAGCCTGCTGCACGTGCCGCAGGACCAACCGCTGCTGCGCATCCGGCGCGTGCGCCTGATGAACGGCAAACCTGTCGGCCTGCAGGATTCCCATCTGCGGCTGCCGGACGGCGCCCGGCTGGAACAGAAGGAGCTGGAACAGGCCGGCTCGCTGTACCGCATCCTGGCCGACAAATTCGGCATCCACCCTTCGGAAAGCCTGGAGAGCGTGGGCGCGGTGGCGGCCCAGCCGGAAGACGCAAGGCTGCTGGGCGTGGCGGCAGGCACGCCTCTGCTGCTGTGCGAGCGCGTCATGCTGTCCGACCGCCGCGAACTGGTCGAATACTGCGAAATGAAATACGCCCCGCCCTACCGCTACAAGAGCCGCATCAGCAAGGGCAGCATCTAGCGCGGGCGCCGCCGGTCAGCCGATGGCGCCGCGCAGGGCCAGATAGAGCGCGAACACGGCGTCCAGACCCAGCATCATGCAGCCCGGCCAGCGGCGGCGGGCCAGCAGCATCAGCGTGTATGCAAAGCAGCCCAGCGTCAGCGCCACCATCAGGTCGGCGCTGCAGGCAGTCACCAGCAACATCAGCAAGGGCGGCAGATAGTTTTCCGGGGTGCTGGTGTCGAGTTCGCGCAATCCGTCCAGCATGCACACGCCGACGATCACCAGCACCGGCGCCGTGGCGCAGGCCGGTATCACCGTCAGGATCGGCGCGCAGAACAAGGCCAGGCCGAACAGCGCCGCCACCACCACGCCGCTCAGCCCCGTGCGGCCGCCGGCTTCGACCCCCGCCACCGATTCCACGTAGGCGGTGACGGTGGAGGTGCCGACGGCCGCGCCGATCACGCTGCCCAGTGCGTCCGAGGCGAACGCCGCCCGCGCGCGCGGCAAGTCGCCATCGGGCAGCAGCAGGCCGGCGCTGCGCATCACGCCGAACAGCGTGGCCGTGCCGGCGAAAAATTCGATCAGCAGGAAGTACAGCGTCACCGGCAACAACAGCATGAAGTGCGACGCCAGGCCGCGGAAGTCCGGCGCAAACAGCAGCTCGCCGGTGAACGACGGCAGCCCAAACCAGCGGGCCGGCATGGCGGTCAACGGCCGCCCGCCGGCGTCGGCAACGAACAATCCCAGCGCGCTCACCGTCAGCATCGTCAACAGGAAGGCGCCGGGCACGCGCAGCACCAGCAGCATGGCGGTGAGCAGGACGCCGCCCAGCGTCAGCCAGGCCGCGCCGTCGTGCAGGCGCGAGAACGCCACCAGGCTGGCGCCGTCGGCCACCAGCAAGCCGCCGCTGCGCAAGCCCAGCCAGGCGATGAAAACGCCGATGGCGCACTGCATGCCCAGCTTGACCGGCTCGGGGAAGGCCGCCACGATGCGCGCCCGCCATCTGGTCAGCGACAGCGCCAGGAAGACCAGCGCATTCAGCAAGACCATCGCCAGGCCGGTCCGCCAGGGCACGCCCATCTGCAGCACCAGCACTTGCGCAAACACGATATTGGTGCCCATGCCAGGCGCCAGCGCGATCGGCAGATTGGCCCACAGCGCCATCACCAGCGTGGCGGCCATGGCCGACAGCACGGTGGCCAGGAACAGGCCGTCGCGATCCATGCCGGCGCCGGACAGGACCAGCGGATTGACCACCAGGATGTAGCTCATGGCGGCAAACGTGGTGCAGCCGGCGAGCGCCTCGCGCGCCACCGTGGAGCCGCGCGCGCTCAATTGGAAGCGACGGTCCAGCCGTTCGGCCAGCTTCATGCCGTTTCCTTGTGCAGGGCGAGCACCGCCTCCACCTGCGCCCGGGTGGGCAGCGCCGCGCGGGCGCCGGTGGCGGTGACGGCGATGCTGCC
>NZ_WWCX01000162.1:0-7067 GCF_009857655.1 Duganella vulcania | reverse complement strand
GCCGCGCTGCGCTGGCGCTCGAAGCTGACTGGCGCGCCCTGGCCGTGCGGCCGCGTGCCGACCCCGCCCCAGCCCAGCCGCGCCTCCAGCGGCCGCACCAGCTGGAAGCCCAGCTTGCGGATGAAGCCGGGCGTGCTGTTGGCGTTGGCCACGCCGTACACCGCGTCGTAGCCCTGCTCGCGGGCGCTGTCGTAGGTCAGCGCGGCCAGCCTGGTGAACAGGCCCTTGCCCTGGTAGTCCGGATGGGTGGCGGTGTTGAGCGACAGCAGCACGCGCACGTCCTGGCCGCCGATGCGCGCCACCCCCGGCACGCACACGTAGTGCGCGGCCAGGCGCTCGCCGTCCCAGGCGTCGTAGCCGGCCGCCGCGCCGTCCGGATTGTCGGCGTACAGCCAGCGCAGGTAGGCCGGCGTGAACTTGGAGGCGTCCGGGAAGCAGGCGGCGAACAGCGCGCCGTACTGGGCCAGCGCGGCCTCGTCGTAGCGCACCGGCGCGAAGGTCAGGGTGGGAGTGGCGATGTCAGCAGTCATTTGAATACCCAGAATTTACTCAACAGGAAACCGTTGGCGGCCACCACCGGCAGCGAGACCAGCTTGCCGGCCAGCGGGCTGCCCAGCAGCGCTTGCGCCAGCGCCACCAGCAGCAGCGTCAGGCCGTAATTGATCGCCACCACCACCAGGTAGCGCCACATGCTGTGGCTCTGGCTCAGGCGTGCGAAGGTGACGCGGGCGTGGAAGGCGTAGTTGACCACCAGCCCGGCCACGAAGCCGAGGCTGGCCGCGGTCAGCGGCGGCAGGCCGGCGCGCAGCGCCAGCTGCATCAGGCCGATGTCGATCAGCGCGGTCAGCACGCCGCCGGCCACGAAGACCAGGAACTGGCGTTGCAGGAACATCTGTTTAACCATGAAGAATGCGATCCGAGGGCCGAAGGGCTGCCATTTTAGCAGCGTCCGCCCGCGGCGGGGGCAAAGCGGCGGGCCGCTGCGGTGTGCGGCACAAGCGGACTCCTGTACAATTTCGCCACCGATCCCTACAGATGCTCAATTGAACCCCTTTCCCCAGCACCGTATCGCCATCGTTGTCCCGTGCTACAACGAAGCCCTGACCATCGCCGCCATCGTGCGCGACTTCAACGCCTGCCTGCCGGGCGCGCCCGTGTACGTGTTCGACAATAACTCCAGCGACGACACCCAGGCCGTGGCGCGCGCGGCCGGCGCCATCGTGCGCAGCGTGCGCCAGCAGGGCAAGGGCAATGTGATCCGCCGCATGTTCGCCGACGTCGACGCCGACGTCTACGTGATGGTCGACGGCGACGACACCTACGACGCCAGCGTGGCGCCGCAGCTGGTGCGCCGGCTGCTCGACGAGAGCCTGGACATGGTGGTCGGCACCCGCCACAGCGACGAGCAGGAAGCCTACCGCTTCGGCCACCGCTTCGGCAACCGCCTGCTGACCGGCTGCGTGGCGGCCGTGTTCGGCAACACCTTCACCGACATGCTGTCGGGCTACCGCGTGTTCTCGCGCCGCTACGCCAAGTCCTTCGCGGCGCACGCGGCCGGCTTCGAGACCGAGACCGAACTGACCGTGCACGCGCTGGAACTGCGCATGCCGGTGGCCGAGGTGCCGACCCGCTACGGCGCGCGGCCGGAGGGCTCGGTCAGCAAGCTCAACACCTACCGCGACGGCGTCCGCATCCTGTGGATGATCGTCAAGCTGTTCAAGAACGAAAAGCCGCTGCCGTTCTTCGGCCTGGGCGCCGGCCTGTGCGCGCTGCTGGCGCTGGTGCTGGCCGAGCCGCTGGTCGCCACCTATCTGCGCACCGGCCTGGTGCCGCGCCTGCCGACGGCCGTGCTGTGCACCGGGCTGGGCATGCTGAGCGTGCTGTCGCTGTCGTGCGGCCTGATCCTCGACACCGTCACCAAGGGCCGCATCGAGCAGAAGCGCTTCGCCTACCTGGCGGTGCCGGCGCCGCGCCCGGCGTCCGACGCCTGACCCATGCTGGCGCCGCGCGTCCGCCTGCAGTTGCTGCGCTTTGCCGTGGCCGGCGTGGCCGGGCTGGCGGTCGACGTGCTGGTGCTGTACCTGGCGCTGGCGCTGGGCAGCGGCTTCCACGCCGGCCGCGTGCTGTCCTTCCTGTCGGCGGTGTGGGTCACGTGGCAGATCAACCGCCGCTACACCTTCGACGCCGCCACCGGCAGCGCGTGGCGCCAGTGGTGGCGCTACGTCGGCGCCATGGCCTTCGGCGGCGCCGTCAACTATGGCGTCTCGGCCGCCGTCATCGCGCTGATGGCGCACTGGCCGGCCGCCGCGCCGCTGCAGCCGGCCGCGCCGTTGCTGGCGGTGTGCTGCGGCACGCTGGCCGGCCTGGCGCTGAACTTCCTCAGCGCCAAATTCCTCGTGTTCCAGCGCTGAGCGGCCCGGCTCAGGGCCGCGGCGCGGCGGCGTCCACGGTTTCCAGGCTGTACAGGCCGATGCCCAGCTTGCGCTGGTCGCTGCCGTTGCCCAGTTCCTGCGGCGAGGTCGGCTTCGGTACCTTGATGGTGATCACGCGCGCCGTGCCGTCGGTGCTGAAGCGCAGTTCCTTCATGCCGTGCGTGCCGTCCGCGCGCAGCGGCACGGTCTGGCCGCCGGCCGTGA
The DNA here is from genome assembly GCF_009857655.1 of Duganella vulcania. Lineage (NCBI taxonomy): Bacteria > Pseudomonadati > Pseudomonadota > Betaproteobacteria > Burkholderiales > Oxalobacteraceae > Duganella > Duganella vulcania. Next base: position 4,431 of record NZ_WWCX01000162.1, on the reverse strand, counting down.
CCTGGAAGTCCAGGCCGGCGTTCGGCCCGTAGGCCGCCACGTCCAGGCGCAGCAGCAACTGCTTGGGCAGCGGCTGGGCGAAACGCAGCGTGACCAGCTCGCCGTCGGACCAGCGGCCCCAATGCTCCATGCCCGACAGCCCGGTGCTGCGCAGGGTGTTGTCCTCGGCCTCGGCGAAACGGTGCTGGCGCGCTTCCTCCGGCGGCACGAGGCGCGCCAGCGTGAAGCCGCGCATGCCGCTGTGGCGCACCGCGCCGGCCGGCAGCGGATAGTCGCCCACCACCAGCAGCCAGGCGTGCGGCTGCGCCAGCGTCTCCGCCGGGATCGGCTGGCCGGGCGGCACCTGCAGCACGCTGGCCTCGACGCTGTCGACGAAGAAGCGGCTCTTGAGCAGGTTGCCGGCGTCGTCGCCGATGATGGTCAGGTGCTTGAGTTCCTCCGGCGCCAGGTAGTGGTGCGCGAACTGGCCGGCCTTGACGAAGGCGTCCGCGTGCTGCGCCATGCGGGTGTACTGGTTGAGCTTGACGCCCGAGACCACCACCACCAGCGGCGTGACGATGTAGACGAACCAGCGCGCGGCCTGGCGCGGCTGGACGATCCACAGCAGCAGCGCCGCCACGCCGAAGGCGGTCAGCCCGAGCATGCTGCCGTGGTCGCGCGTGATGCCGTACAGGGTCGGGCTGTCGATGTAGTTGGGGGTGTAGGCCGGCACCAGGTAGCGGCAGGCCGCCCAGGTCGCCAGCAGCAGCGGCAGCGCGGCCAGCAGGCGGCCGCGCCAGCCCACGCCGGGGCGCGGCGCCGCCAGCTGGGTGCCGGCCAGCATCAGCATCAGCGGCAGCGCGAAATCGTAGTAGCGCATGTGCAGGCGCACGCCGCTTTCGCCGCCGCCGCCGGCCACCAGCGCCGTGAACAGCGCGGTCACCGCCACCAGCGACGGGATCATCAGCGCGGCGTAGGCCAGCAGCGTGTTGCTGCCGCGCGCGGCGCCGTTGCGCTGGACGCGGCTGGCGCACAGCAGCGCGGCGGCCGCCAGCGGCATGCCGCACATCAGCACCAGTCCCATCAGGTGGCCCTGCAGGCTGGCCAGCGCCAGCTGGATCAGCACGCCCACGCCGGGCCGGCTGTGCGCCTGGTTGGAATAGAAGGTGCCCAGCAGGTAGAGGCCGTTGCGGCCGGCGTACAGGTAGCCCACCGACCAGCGCACCGCGGCGGCCGTGGCCAGCGCCACCGCCACCAGCAGCAGCGCCTGGCGCAGCCAGCGCCAGCCGTCGCCGGCCTTGCGCTGGGCGAAGGCGGCGTAGGCCAGGTACACCACGTAGGCCGGGATCAGGAACAGCGCGTGCACCTTGACCATCGCCATCAGGCCCAGGATCGCCGAGCTGAGCATCACGGCGCGGACGTCGACCCGGCCCAGGCCGCGCAGCACGGTCCAGCTGAACAGCCAGAAGCCGAAGAAGTACATGGCTTCCGGCATGAAGTAGGCGGTGTAGCTATTGGTTGGCGCCAGCACGGCCAGCAGCGCGATCACGGCGGCCAGGCGGCGCGGCATGTACTGGCGCGCGATCAGGTACAGGAAGGGCGTGCTGCCGACGTAGAACACGGCGTTGATCAGGCGCGCGCACTCGAGGAAGCCGTCGCCGCAGAAGCTGGTCAGGCGGTACACCGTGTAGTACAGGTAGGACGGCACCGGCGTGTCCTTGAACGGCGTCAGGCGGGTGAAGCTGCTGTACGACCATTCGTCGCCGAACACGGTCGGGTACAGGCCGATGTTGCGGAACACCAGGTACAGGAAGATGGCCAGCAGCGCGAGCGAAAACAGGACCGGATCGGACAGGCGGGGAATGCGGGCGGCAAGGCGGTGGAGTGGGCGCATGGGCTATCGAATGGGTTGGAGTGGGGCGACCGCAACGCGGCCGCGCCTGGCGGCCGCGCGCTGCGGCGTCAGTTGCGCACGAGTGTGCTGCGCGTCAGGCGCACGCGGCCCTGCAGCGGCTTGCGCGGCACCGAGGCGATGTCGTAGGCCAGGAAGGCCAGCAGCAGCTGCATGCCCATCAGGATAGGCATGGCCGACAGCATGACCGTGCCGGCCGCGGTCGGCAGGCCGGCGCGGGCCGAGTCGATCCAGTGCAGGCCGCCGTAGACGCTGCCCGACACCAGCATCAGCGCGCCCAGCGGCAGCTCGATCGAGGCCAGCGACATATTGCGCAGGTAGTAGTTGTAGAACACCCGCTTGCAGAAGTTGCGCACGTGCTTGGCCATGAACTCGGTGACGATCTTGGAAATCTTCAGGTTGCTGACCTCGTCGCCGTAGACCGCGTCCATCGGCACGTCGTGCACCACCGCGTTCAGCGTGTTGAGGCGGAACAGCATGTCGGTCTCGAAGAAGTAGCGCTTGCTGATCTTGTGGAACGGCAGGTGGCGGGCGGCGTCGCGGTGGATCGCGGTGTAGCCGTTGGTCGGGTCGAACAGGTCCCAGTAGCCGGACGACAGCTTGGTCAGCAGCGACAGCATGGCGTTGCCGAACAGGCGCATCGGCGGCATGCTGCCGATCTGCTCCAGGTCGAAGAAGCGGTTGCCCTTGGTGTAGTCGGCCTCGCCGGCCAGGATGGGGGCGATGAAGGCCGGGATCAGCCCCGGGTCCATCTGGCCGTCGCCGTCGACCTTGACCATGATGTCGGCGCCGTCGGCGATGGCGGCCTGGTAGCCGGTCATGACGGCCCCGCCCACGCCCTGGTTCTCCGCATGCTCGACCACCACCACGCGCGGGTCGGTGTTATGGGCGCGCACATAGGCGCCGGACTGGTCGGGGCAGCGGTCGTCGACCACGTAGATGCGGTCCACCTCGGGGCCGATCGCCGCCAGCACGCCGAGGATATGGCGCGTCACTTTGTAGCTGGGAATGACGACGGCGACGGACGGGGATTTGGTTTGCTGCATAGTCTTCGGTGGCTTCGGTGGTTGAGGGGGCGTCAATGCGGGGGCGTTTAAGGTACGGGGCGGCCATCGGTGCGGCAAGTGCCGTTACAGCCGGTTACATATAAGGCAAGTATAATCCGCCGTGATTATACGGCAGGTCTGCGATAATGTTCGCCCCAGCAATCTTTTTGTTGACAGCGGCGACCGGGCCGGTCCCCTATCGAGGTTATTCATGGTTTTCAGTTCCGCCACGTTCTTATTCTATTTCTTCCCCCTGTTCCTGTTCTTGTATTACGTGCTGCCGTGGAAAAACGGCGTGCTGCTCATCGGCAGCCTGCTGTTCTACGCCTGGGGCGAGCCGCGCTTCGTGCCGCTGCTGCTGGCGTCGGCGCTGCTGAACTACGGGGTGGGCTGGCTGATCAACGCCGCCCGGGGCGAGCGCCGCCGCCAGGCCATGCTGGTGCTGGGCGTGGCGGCCAACCTGGCGTTCCTGATGTATTACAAATATATCGGCTTCTTTGCCGGCATCTACAACCAGCTGGCGCAGCCGCTGGGCCACGGCGTGACGGTGCCGGCCGTGGTGCTGCCGCTGGGGATCTCGTTCTTCACCTTCCAGGGCATCTCCTACCTGATCGACCTGTACCGCCGCGACATCGAGGTGCAGAGCAGCTTCTGGCGCTTCGCCATGTACAAGGCCATGTTCCCGCAGCTGATCGCCGGCCCCATCGTGCGCTACCGCCAGATCGCCCACGAGATCGAGCACCGCGACCTGCCCAACGCCCGCATCTGGGCCGGCTTCCGCCAGTTCATTGTCGGCCTGGCGCAGAAGATGTTGATCGCCAATACCGTGGCGCTGTCGGCCGACCGCCTGTTCGGCCAGGACCCGTCGCAGCTGACCACGGCCGGCGCCTGGATCGGCATCGCCTGCTACACCATCCAGATCCTGTTCGACTTCGGCGGCTACTCCAACATGGCGATCGGCATCGGCCACATGCTGGGCTTCAGCTACCCGCCCAACTTCGAGCGCCCGTACGCCTCGCTGTCGATGACGGAATTCTGGCGCCGCTGGCACATCAGCCTGTCGTCCTGGTTCCGCGACTACCTGTACATTCCGCTGGGCGGCAACCGCCACGGCCCGCTGCGCACCTACCTGAACCTGGGCCTGGTGTTCCTGCTGTGCGGCCTGTGGCACGGCGCCGCCTGGACCTTCGTGATCTGGGGCCTGTGGCACGGCGCCCTGCTGGTGCTCGAGCGCCTGGGCCTGGGCGCGGCGCTGGCGCGGCTGCCGGCGCTGGTGGCGCAGGCCTACACGCTGCTGATGGTGATGCTGGGCTGGGTGTTCTTCCGCGCCGACAGCGTGCCGCACGCGCTGTCCTTCCTGCGCACCATGGCCGGCCTGCAGCCCGAGGCGGCCGCGCCGCACCCGTGGCAGCTCGACTTCACCGCCTCGTCGGCCCTGGCGCTGGCGATCGGCGCGCTGATCGCCACCGTGCGCCTGCCGCGCCAGACGCTGGA
>NZ_WWCX01000161.1:0-7296 GCF_009857655.1 Duganella vulcania | reverse complement strand
CGCGGCCGGCGCCGATTCGGCCGATGGCGGCGCCGGCGCATCGGCGGCGCGCGCGCCCTTCAGCGCCAGGTCGGCCACCTCGATCACGCCGTCGTTGGCGAAGGCCAGCGCGCGCTCCAGGATGTTTTCCAGCTCGCGCACATTGCCGGGGAAGGAGTAGCCGCGCAAGGTCTCCAGCACGCCCTCGCCCAGCCGCACCTTGTGCTCGAAGGTGCCCAGCCGCTCGAGGATGGCGGCGGTCAGCACGGGCAGGTCGTCGAGCCGTTCGCGCAGCGGCGGCAGGCTCAGTTCGATGACGTTCAGGCGGTAGAACAGGTCCTGGCGGAAGCTGCCCTGCTCCACGCACTGCTCCAGGTTCTTGTGGGTGGCGCTGATGATGCGCACGTCGACCGGCTCCTCGGCGGTGGCGCCGATCTTGCGCACGCGCCGCTCCTGGATCGCCCGCAGCAGCTTGACCTGCATCGCCAGCGGCAGGTCGGCCACCTCGTCGAGCATCAGCGTGCCGCCGTTGGCCGCCTGGAAGAAGCCGTCGCGCTCATCGGCCGCGCCGGTGAAGGCGCCCTTGCGGTAGCCGAAGAACTCCGCCTCCATCAGCGCCTCGGGAATCGCGCCGCAGTTGACCGCGATGAAGGGCTTGCCCGCGCGCGAACTGCGGGCGTGGATCTCGCGCGCCGCCAGCTCCTTGCCGCTGCCCGATTCGCCGTTGATGGCGATCGGCGCCATCGAGCGCGCCAGCCGCGCGATCTGCGCACGCAGCGCCTGGATCACGGCCGACTCGCCCTTCAGGCGGCTGTCGAGCGGCGCGGCGCACGGCGCCTCGCCGGCCGGCGGCTCGGCGTTCAGCCGCAGCGCCGACTGCACCATCACCCGCAGCTGGTCCAGCGCCACCGGCTTGGAGATGTAGTCGAAGGCCCCGGCCTTGAGCGCGATGACGGCGTTGTCGGCGCTGCCGAAAGCCGTCACCACCGCGATCGGCGTGTTCTTATAGGCGGCGCTCACCTCGCGCACCAGCTCCAGCCCCAGGCCGTCGGGCAGGCGCATGTCGGTCAGCACCAGCTGGTATTCGCGTTCGGCGTTGGCCAGCAGGCCGCGCGCCTGCGCCAGCGTGGCCGCGCTGTCGACGTCCAGGCCCATTTTCAGCAGGGTCAGTTCCAGCAGCTCGCGCAGGTCGGCCTCGTCGTCGACGACCAGCACGCGCGGGGCGCGTTGGGAACCTCTAGCAGTCATCAAACAGCCTTTCTACGTCTGCGCCGGTTGCGCGAAAGTGATCACGAAGCGCCCGCGCGAGCGGGGAGTCCCATCGGGGCTGTCTTTGATATCAAAACGATATTCGTAGTCCAACCGCGCTTCGTTATTCAAACACAATTCGCGCGCCAGATATAGTCCCAGGCCGGTCCCCTTGCTCGATGTGGTGTAAAACGGCTCAAACAGGTGGGCGCGCACCTCGGGCGAGATGCCGGGGCCGTCGTCCTGCACGTGCAGCTCCATCGGCCGCGCCTTCCCGCTCACCAGCTCCATGCGCACCGAGGCCGGCGCGCCGCTGGCGTAGCGCACCGCGTTGTTGAGCAGGTTGAGCACCACCTCGCGCAGGTGCAGCGCGTCGAAGCGCACCAGCGTGCCGGCCGGCGCCGACACCGCCAGCAGGTCGTGCGGCAGCCCGTGGGTGTCGTCGAATTCGGTTTTCAGCTCGGCCAGGAAGACGTCCAGCGCCAGCGGCTCGCTGTGCGGCTGCACCTTGCGCGACAGCTGCAGGATGTCCTCCACCATGCGGTTGACCCGCGCCACGTTGTCGCCGACGATCTTCAGCAGCCGCAGATGCACGGTGCTGTCGAGGTCCTCGCCCAGCAGCGCGGTGGCGTGGCCGATGGCCGACAGCGGATTGCGCACCTCGTGCGCGATGCTGGCCGTGAGCCGCCCCATCGACGCCAGCTTCAGTTGCTGCGCCTGGTTCTCGATGCCGGTCACGTCCTGCAAAAAGATCACGCTGCGCTCGGTGCCCAGGCCGGCCGTGTCGACCGCCGCGAAGCGCACCTTCAAATGCGCGGCCAGGTCGCGCCGCGCGCTCCAGGCGGCCGTCACGTCGCGCAGCGCCACCTCGGCATACGGCTTGATGGTGACATAGGCGGTGCTGCGCGCGGGGTCGGCGCGCCACTCGGCGTAGGCTTGCGCCAGCGGCGCCAGCGCGGCGGCGGCCGACAGCAGGAACTTCATCTCCGGCCCGACCATGCCCAGCATCTGCTGCGCCGCCGGATTGCCGGCGAAGACCTGGCCGTCCGGATCGACCACCAGGATGCCGTCGCCGACGTTGGCCATCACCAGCCGGTTGACCGCCTGCTGCACGGTGATCTCGACGCCGCGCTGGATCGCCAGCTCCTCCTGGCCGATCAGCCGGGCCGCCATGCGGTTGACCACCAGCACGGCGGCAAAGAAGGCCGCGCCGTACAGGCCCGCCTGCAGGTAGGGCTGCTCGCCGTCCATCATGAACACCTGCCAGGTCGATTCGGCCAGCATGAACAGCGCCACCAGCGCGGCGCAGAACAGCGACAGCATCAGCGGCGCCAGGATGGCCACGCCGGCCAGCGGGAACAGGTAGAGGATGGCCAAGCCGCTGCGCAAGCCGCCGCCGGCCAGGAACAGCAGCGAGATGACGGTCAGGTCGCAGGCCACCTGCGACAGCAGCTGCAGCAGGAAGCGGCGCTGCCAGTAGACCGCCGTCAGCGCGAACAGGATCGCCAGGCCCAGATAGACCAGGCAGATTTGCAGGTACAGATAGGGGCCGGAGGCGCGCAGGCCGTGGTTGTCGAAGCTCAGGTAGACCAGCAGCACCAGCGCGATCACCACGCGGGTGGCGTTGAGCGTCTGCAGCGAACGCCAGAAGGTAGCGCGCGATCCGGCCGACAAGGCTTGAAGGCGCGCGATCATGCGCGGGGAGGCCTAAGCGCCAGGCAGCGTGGCGTGGGCCGCGCTGCAATAGTCGCGGCCGCGCGCCTGCACGGTTTCCGATGCGGGATAGAAGATGCCGCAGTGGGCGCATTGCAGCATGGTCTCGGCTTCGGCCCTGGCCTCGGCCGCGGACTGGCCGGCGCCGCGGCCGGCGGCCGGCTGCTGCGGATCGCGGAACTGCTGCTGGTGGCGCTTCTGCGCCTCGCGGATCTTGCTGCGGATGGCGAAGATCACCAGGAATACCAACGCCAGCCAAAAGATAATACGGCTCATGCCCAACCCTTATGCAAAACCACTTCAAACACAAAACGGCTGCCGACGTAGGCCAGCAACAAGGTGGCGAAACCGGCCAGCGTGAAGCTCAGCGCGGTCTTGCCGCGCCAGCCGCGGAAACGGCGGCCCGCCAGCAGCGCGGCGAACAGCACCCACGACAGCATGGTGAACACCGATTTATGGTCCCATTTGAGCGCCTGGCCAAACAGCTGTTCCGAGAACACGATGCCCGACAGCACCGTCAGGCTCAGCAAGGTGAAGCCGATGCTGATCATGCGGAACAGCAGCTTCTCCATGGTCAGCAGCGCCGGCAGCTGGTCCAGCGCGGAGGCCAGGAAGCCCTTGCGTTCGGTGCCCGCGTGCAGGCGCTTTTCCTGCAGCGCCATCAGCACCGCGTGGAAGGCGGCCACCGTCAGCGTGCTGTAGGCCAGCGTGGCGATGGCGATGTGCCAGCCGAACAGCGGCGACTTGCCCTCCAGCGCGATCACGCTGCCGGGGAAGCCGGCCTGCAGGGCCGTCGCCAGCGCGGCGTTCGGCATGACCAGGCGGCGCATGCCGTCCAGGCTGAAATTCTGGTTCTCGATCCAGTAGGCGCCGACCGACACCCACAGCGCCGACGACAGCATGGCGGCAAAGCCGATGCGGATGGCGCCGGCGCCGCCGGCCACCTCGGACCACAGGCCGGCGCCGTGCAGCAGCCAGGCGGCGGCGGTCACGGCGGAAATCAGCCCGGCACGGCGCGACGGCAGCGCCGCGCATAACAGGTACAGCGCGATGGCTGCCAAGAGTAGGATAGTCTGCATGTCCGGCAGTTTACACCATCGCTCAGTCGACGGCTGCCATGCGCAGCTCGTCGTTGTGATGGCGCTGCTGCTCCTCCATCACCAGTTGGCCCAGTTCGCGCTTGAGGGCGTTGAACTCGGCGGAAGCCGGATCGCGCATGCGCGGCAGGTCGACCATCAGGTCGCGCTTGACGGTGCCGGGACGGTAGGTCATCACCACGATGCGGTCGGCCAGGTAGATCGCCTCCTCGATGCTGTGGGTGACAAAGATGATGGTCTTTTTCAGCTCGGCCCAGATGCGCAGCAGCTCGTCCTGCAGGTTGCGGCGGGTCAGCGCGTCGAGCGCGCCGAACGGCTCGTCCATCAGCATGATGGGCGAATCGAGCGCCAGCACGCGGGCGATCGCCACCCGCTGGCGCATGCCGCCCGACAGGTCCTTGGGGAAGCGGTGCTTGAAGTCGCCCAGCGACAGCATGGCCAGCAGCTGGTCGACCTTGGCGGTGATCTGCGCCTGCGGCAAGCCCTTGATCTCCAGGCCGAAGGCGATGTTCTTTTCCACCGTCATCCACGGGAACAGCGCGTACTCCTGGAACACCATGCCGCGCTCGGGGCCGGGCGCGGTGACCTGCTTGCCGTCGGCCAGGATGCGGCCGGACGTGGGCAGCGCGAAGCCGGCGATGGCGTTGAGCAGCGTGGACTTGCCGCAGCCCGAGGGCCCCAGCAGGCAGACGAACTGGCCCTGCGGGATCTCCAGGTCGATGTCCTTGAGCGCCACCAGCTCGCGCTCGGCGGTCTGGAACACCTTGCTGACGTTGGCGACGACGATGTGGTGAGGGTGCATCAGTTCTCCAGGCCGCGGTGCCAGCGCAGCAGATGGTTGTTCAGTTTATTGACGGCGGTGTCGATGATCAGGCCGATCAGGCCGATGGTGATCATGCCGGCCATGATCTTGTCCGACCAAAAGTACTCGCGCGCCTCCAGGATGCGGAAGCCCAGGCCGTTGTTCACGGCGATCATCTCGGACACGATCACCACGATGAAGGCGGTGCCGATGCCGATCCGCACGCCCGACAGGATATACGGCACGGCGGCCGGCAGGATCACGCGCACGAACAGCGTGGCGCCGCTGGCGCCGAGGTTGCGCGCGGCGCGCAGGTAGATGCTGTCGACCTGGCGCACGCCGGCGATGGTGTTCATCAGCACCGGGAAGAAGGCGCCCAGCACGATCAAAAAGATGGCCGGCGGATTGCCCAGGCCGAACCACAGGATCGACAGCGGGATGTAGGCGATCGGCGGAATCGGCCGCAGCAGCTGCATCAGCGGGTTGAGCCAGGCGTACACGGTCTGGCTGGCGCCCATCACCAGCCCGAGCGGCAGCGCCAGCGCGGCGCCGATGGCGAAGCCGACCAGCACGCGGTACAGGCTGCCGAGGGCGTCGACAATCAGCTCGCCCGACACGGCCCACAGCAGCCAGCTGCCCTGCTCCGGGCTGTACGGCTGGACCGGCAGCAGGTAGGCGATCCAGCGCTCCAGCACCGCCAGCGGCGACGGCAGCATCTGCGGATTGACCCAGCCCTTCATCGACACCAGCTGCCACACGCCGATCACCAGCGCCGGCACGATCAGGCCGACGGCCGCCTCCTTCGCGTTGAACTTGGCCATTTACTTGACGCCCAGGCTTTTCTTGGCGGCGTCCAGCAGGTCGGTCTTGACCCATTCCTTGGCGGCGGGCGGCTTGCTCATGCGGCCGACGCCGGTCTTGAACATGACGTCGGTGGTGACCTGGATGTGCTCGGGCGTGATGTCGTACGAGTACGGCGAGTTGCCGATGGCGTCGTTGAAGTCTTCCTTGGTGATCTGGCCCTTGAACACGGTCTCGCGCACATACTTCTCGGCCACGGCCGGCTGGTCGATGAAGGTCTTGGTGGCCTCGACGAAGCAGCGCATGAACTTCTCGGCCAGCGGCCGCTTCTCCTTATAGAACTTCTCGGTCATCACCATCGTGCGCACCGGCTCGCCGATCGGGGTGTCGTAGGGCTTGAGGATCTCGTTGCCGTAGCCCTTGTTGATCGACTGCGACGACTGCGGCTCGGAGTTCATCATGGCGTCGATGTTCTTGCCCAGCAGCGCCTGGTTCAAATCGGCGTAGGCCAGGTAGATCAGCTGCACGTCCTTGCCCGGCTGGTCGGACGCGCTCAGGCCGGCCTGCTGCAGCTCGGCCAGCAGCAGCACCTCCTGGATGCCGCCGCGCGTGACGCCGACCTTCTTGCCCTTCAGGTCCTTGACGCTTTTCATCTTCAGGTCGGCGCGGCCCACCAGGCGCGCGCCGCCCTTGGCGAAGCCGGCCACGACGAAGATCGGCGCGCCGCTGGCGCGCCCGGAGATGGCCGCCTCGGACGCCGTGGTGCCGACGTCGAGCTCACCGGCGATAATCCCCTGCATCACGTCCAGGCCCTTGGCGAACACCCGCTCCTCGACCTTGATGCCGCACTTGGGGGCGATCTCCTTGATGTAGGAAACCGCGCCGTAGTGCGCGAACTTCAGGTTGCCCAGGCGGACCACCTCCTGCGCGGACGCCGCGCCGGCGGCTGCCAGCATGGCGGCGATGGTCAAGGTCTTGCCGATGGCGTTCAATTTCATCCGTCTCTCCTGTCGTGTGTGATGGCACTGTAATGTGTGCAGATCATACCAAGCCACGGATGACTTGCCTATCGCCTATCGCTTGTCATGCCCTCAACGCGCCTCGCGCAGCCGGGCCAGGCGCTCGGCGCTCGGCGGGTGGCTGGAGAAATACACCGGCAAACGGCCGCCGTCGAGTTTCTGCAGTTTGGCAAATACCACCGCCAGATGTTCCAGCGCGATGCCGTTGTGGCGCAACATGACGGCCGCGTAGTCGTCGGCTTCCTGCTCTGCGTCGCGCGAGTATTTCATGTCCAGCGCCAGCGCCGGCAGCGTGCTCAGGACGGCGGAGATGTCGCCGAACACCAGCGACGTCACCGACGCCACGGCCGAACTCTGGATGATGCGGCGCGTCATATGGCGCCGCTGCAAATGGCCCAGCTCATGCGCCAGCACGCCCATGACGGCGTCATCGTCCTGCAGCAGCGTGACCATCTGGTCGGTCATCACGATGTCGCCGGACGGCAGCGCGAACGCGTTCGGGCCGACGCGGCTGCTGCGGAACACCAGCTGCCAGGCCGGCGCCGGGCCGGCCACCGATGGCGGCGGCGCCAGCGCGGCAAAGCGTTGCCGCAAGGCTTGCTGGCGGGCCGGCGGCAGCGTGGACGGCGCGAACATC